>CAZGNQ010000054.1:0-15735 GCA_964527285.1 uncultured Hyphomicrobiales bacterium
GCATCTGCGGGTACTTCTTTGCAGACTACTACACGATCCACGGGCTGGATTATCTTGCCAGCGCTGATGGTCGGTTCGTGCTGGCGGGGATCGGTGGCGCACTGTTGGTGCTGATCATGGGCGTGGTGCGGAACTGATCGCGCACGTGCCAAAGAGGTAATGCGCTGTCGACATCGCGCCCGCCCAAGGCTGCGGCGCGCCTCTCAAGTTTTGCCTCTCACCAGCAACCGGCAAGCGTGGCCATTACACGTTTGAGATAAAGCACTTCAGCATACTGAAGCCGCAATGCGACGGCCGCGACGCCTGCGACCACTGCCGCGCTTCCCACGCTCCAGGCGATAATGCGGTCCGTCCGCGACATGAGTTGACGGCCTCCTCGTGTTCCGGCCCTGATATTTGGCTTCGAGATCGGCAGCGGATGGGGACCAAACTTCAGATGCGCGACGCGACCTGAAACTTCCAGCACGCCACCCATTGCACGGCTTGTGCCCGCGGCGGGGGTGCCCTCATCAACCGGCCCGCTGTCCGCGCGTGCCGGGCGTCCGTTCGCCCGTGGCGGCCGCCGGGACAAGCTTTCGAAGCTTGGCGACCGCGCCTGCCTTGGGCTCGCCAAAGTCGATCAAATCGCGAAACCGCCCCGATTGGTCAAACAGGAACACCGCTGCCGTGTGGTCAAGGGTGTAGTCGCCCGCCGCCCGTTCGATCCGGCGATGGTGAACGCCGAAGCTGCGGGCTGCGGCATGCACGGCCCCGAGCGAGCCCGTGAGAGCCGTGATCGGCACGCCAAAGGCTTCGACATATTCTCGCAGGGCGCCCGGCGTGTCACGCTGCGGGTCCAGCGTCACGAAGATGGCCTGCAGTGATGTCCCCGTCGGATCCGCAGTGGCCATCCAGGCCGCCATCTCCGCCAATGTTGTCGGACAAACGTCGGGACAATGGGTGAAGCCGAACACCACCAGAGATGGCCGCCCCACAAGCACGGTTTCGTCCACCGGCGAGCCGTCGGTGCGCTCAAGCACGAAGGCCGGCGAGATCGCAGGGCGCGGTGCAATCACCTCGGCAAACTGGTCCGACGTCACAATATCAATGATGGCCGGGATCAGCAGCCACAACATCGCAAGCAACGCTGCCAACCAGCCAATGAGGTAGGCCAGGCGCATGGAGGACACCTCTCGCGCGGCGCTTCGACAGCAGCGACATCGCCCTTGAAATCGCTTGGCATCAGCTCTGCGCGCCGCCTGCGCGGGCCAACGCTGCCTCGCGCAGGAATGCATAGAGCCCCGCGCCGACGATCAACGCCAGCCCGGTGAAGGCAATGAGGTCCGGCCAATCGCCCCAAACCAACCAGCCCGCAGCGAGCGCCCAGACCATTTTTGTATAACGCATCGGCGCGACGGCGACAGGATCGCCGAGCCGGAAGGCCGTGATCACCAGCAGATAAAACGCCGCGAGAAAAGCCGCGCTCGCAGCGACAACGGCGGTGTCCGTGCCCGTCGGCATGACCCACGTCTCAAAGGGCGCCATCACCAGGCCGACGCCGATCAGCGCTACGGATGTCACGAACGCAATCATCACGGTGGGCACGTCGGCCTCGACATACCGCGTGGCGAGATCACGGATGGCGACACTTGCCGCAGCACCGAGCGCCAACAGTCCCGCTGGCTCAAAGCCGTCCGTGCCGGGCTGGATGACCAGCAGCACGCCGACAAAACCGACGGCCGTCGCCGTCCACCGCCGCCAGCCGACGGACTGCCCCAACACCGTGGCAGCGACGGCCAGGGCGGCCAGCGGCGCGACCTGAATGAGCGCCGCCGCGTTGGCAATGGGGATGTGCGCCAGTGCGCCGACATAACACAGAGTGGCGGAGATCTCTGCCGCAAGGCGGATGCTGAGCGCGCGCGATGTGAACATGCCGGCCAGTTCACGCCAGCCGCGCCAGGACCCCATCGCCATCGCCACAACGCCGAGGAGCGCGGTGGAGAACAAACTGCGGATGAAGATCAACTCGCCGACGGGCATGACTTCCGTGGCGAGTTTCACGAACAGCTCGGTGAAATTGATGAAGACCATGGCCACCACCATGGTCGCCATCCCAAGCGGCGTGTTCGGTGGCGGAGTGGGCGCTTTTGGCGGGTTCAAAAAAGCATGCTCCGGGCGATCGGCGCGGGCGCGCCGAAATGCGAGCCTGTGGCGGGGCGCTGCGGTGATGGGGATGCGCAGCGGTTCATCTGTTTTGCTTTCGCCGCGTCGCAGCGGCGTCTGGCGGGTCCCGCCGGGTCAGCGCAGGCAGGGCAAGCGACACCGCGCTTGGCAGGAACTGGCAGGCATTCGCAGGTCATTAGTGGCCCATGCGCACCAGGAAACCACCTATGACATGCTGCGTGGCCAGGTTCGTGCGCACCTCGCCCCCATCACCATCCGTCAGCTGGGGATGATAAGGCGAGTAGGAAAACTTGTACTCCATGAAAAGCGACGTCCCGGCGAACCTGAGTTCAACGCCGATGAGGCCCTGCGCAGCCCAGCCGACAACCTGATAGCCGTACGTCCGCGGCTCCTTGCCCGCGTCCTGGATCTCAACGTGCGGCACACCCACGCCGGCGCCAACGCCCACATAAGGGCTCAGCGAGGCTGTCGCAAAAGGCAGCCGGAACACGCCGTTGACGAGTGCAAGGTTGTGCCCGTGGGAAAACTCCAGCTTGTCGAAATAGCGTGAGACCGGCTGCGGCTGCTCCTCAACCCCCGGCGCGTTGCCGCGCACGTCCGTAGCCTCGTCCAGGCGCGCAACGGCCTTGGCGTGAGTGAAATCGATCATGCCGCCAAACGGCATGCCGGCAATCCAGTGCGCGATCCGAAGCCCGTAGTAGATCGGGTTGCGAAACGGCAGGCCGTCCCACCCCACGCTGTCGAGTGTCAGTGTCTCGCCGCCCGGGCGCTCGCGCGTCACCTGCGAGTTGTGCGTGTAGGAGACGCCTGAATAGGCACCGAATGCGGTCTCCGGGCGCAGGATTGCGGTCGTCGGGTCTTCATCTGCCGAGCGCCCCGCGGCATCGCCGCCGTCGGCGCCGGTTGTGCTGTGGGCTGCTGGCGCTGCTGGCTCGGAATTGGCCTGAGATTGGGTGCTGGCCTGAACGTGGGCCTGAGATTGGGCCTGAAGTTGGGCCTGGGCCTGCATGACCATCTCATGGGCCATTTCCGTCGCCACCATGCGGGCATGGCCGAGTGCGCCCTGGATAACGAAACAGGTGAGCACCAGCGCGGCTGCGAGCGGGCCGAACCGGTCCGCCACCGCCAGGGCCTGAGCGCGCAGCCCTGTGCGATCCGCTGGCCCAGCGTCATGATCAGCGGCAACCCTCACGAGCGAAGCGGGCATTTGACACTGCATCATCGGGATCCTTTCGGCGGGCTCAGGCGGGATGGCGCCAGCCCGGTGATCGCAACACGCTGTGGAGCCAGCGTCAGCAAACCGGCGCGCCATCGGTCATCGCTTGTGGGGTGTGCCGCGCTCGGATGCATCAGCGCACAGGTCGTTGGCCCAGCGGGTGGGGGAACGTGTTCACCGGACGTGGTGCCCGCGTCAATCGCAAGGGCGCGGCCGTGCCTGTCCGTATAGGCTGGCGTGCCGGCTTTGCCGCAGGAAGTGCCCGCCCCATCGGATGGCGACACAGCCCGCGTCTGCGCACAGATCCCCCGTCGCACGGAACTTCGCAAGCGATGCCAGCCAACGAGCCAACGCCCAGAGGTTTGCCCTCGCCCCCGGCGCTCTACCGTCACAAGCTCATCGGCGGGTGGAGGCCAGACGGTCGAGCATCGCGCGCACGGCCACAATCTGCGGCGCGTCACGCAGCAGGTACCCACGGCCGGTGTAACCCCACCAGTCCCAGCAGGCCTGCCTGTTGATCCCGGAGGAGGCCACCTGGGGATAGAGCACAACGATGCCGAGCGCCTCGGCCCAGCGGTTGAGCCCGTTGGTGCGCGCAAACTCATCACCCACCTTCGCGGCGTGCTGGCCGCAGCCGTGGAATGTCACGTGCACGCGGCATTGTTCGGCCTCGCAGGCCATGGGCACATAGGCAAAACCGTAGTCTTCCAAGCCGTGACGCCGGTCGAGGCCGTCCGAGAACATGGCCTGATCAAAGCGGATCAGCCGCGCCGGGTCAGCCTTTGGCGGCGGCGCTGCGCGCTCGGACACAGCACCCAACACGTGAGCCAGCGCAGCACCAGCTTGATCGTAGTCGCAATCGTTGATGAACGGGGCACGCGACGTGTCGCACGGATTGCCGGCGTTCAGCGTGATGATTGCGTGCCCGGCGCGCTCCTGCTCGATCAGCCGAACCTGTTCCTCGCCCAAGCCCAGTTCCCGGTAGAAATCCGCCGCCGAGCGCACGATTGCGGGGACAACGGTCCGGTCGTTGCCGCCACTGTAAAGAAACACACGGTCGCTCAAAACGGCATCGATCGGATCGATGAGGCCGCCGGCGGCGCGCTCGCGTGCGTCGGCGGCGAGCCGACGGACATCGGGCTCGCCGAAAAAACGCATGCCGTTCAGCATGCAACCATTGATGGCCTTGGAGAGGTTGAGCAGCGCCGCACCGGGCTCCGGCATGGCACCTGAGAAAAGCGACCGGGCGCAGCCATAGGGCCCTCCGGCGATAATCACGACGCCGGTGACGAGCCGGGCGTGGGCGAACTGGAATTGTCCGGCCATGTAAGCCCCGGCGGAGATGCCGGAGAGTGTCGTCTGCGCAATGTCCGCCCCCAGTGCCGGCAGCGGCTTGGCCTTCGGGTCGCGGTTGTCAGCATAGGCTGCGTCGCTGGCCATCAACGCGGTGCAGAGGGCACATGCCGCCAACCCTGCGCAAAAAGCGCGAGCGGTGAGGCCTATGGACCGCCGCAGCACAGAGACAAGCCAGCCGATCGATCCCACTGCCAAGGCGAACTCCCATGCGCTGTGCCGACGTCAATCGCCCACTACGACGCGCACGCCGATCTCGTCCATTCGGCCATCCTGGTCAATGACGGTCAGAGTTGCAAAGCCGGGTCCATCTGGACGCCACAGCGCCTCCCGGCGATGCGGGGGCGCGTTGATCTTGCGACCATTTGCGAGCCAGGTCAGCGGGAGCGCACCGCGCGACGCCCGCAGCAGCACTGGCGCCATTGGGCCCGCGCGACCATCGCCAGCGCCTGCGTTGCGCTCGCCGGCCTCGGGCGCAACGGCGAGCGTCATGCGCGCGCGCGGGAAGGCGATGCGTGGGCCCGCGCTTGATCGACCCGCGCTGCCGCCGTCAGTCCCATCTCCAGCAAAGCGGCGCATCGCCGCCGGCAGGTCCTCCAGTGGAACCCTGGGCTGTGCCCGCAACGCCTTTGGGAAGGGCGCACGCCTTGGGCTTATCCTCTGGAAGATGGCAAACAGTGTCGGCGCTGCGCTGGCAAACCCAGTGATCCGTCCATCGCCAGCGCCGTCGGCACGCCCAACCCAGACAGCCACCACATGGGCGCCGTCATAGCCCACAGCCCAGGCATCGCGGTGCCCGTAGGACGTGCCCGTTTTATAGGCGATTTTGCCGAGCCGGCGCGTCTGCCCGTCGGCGCCCGTTCCGGCCGTGAGCCCTGCGGCCACGCCGGGGCGCTGGCTTGCGCGCAAAATCGTTGTGGTGGCCGCACGCGCGCGCGCTTCAAGCATTACGGGTGCGGCGTTGCCCTCAGGCGGCATCTCCCTGTGCGCCTGATCCTGATGCCATTGCTGGCGAGATCCCAAACGCGCGTCCGGGGCCGAAAGGACATGGAGCCCCGGTTCCGGCCAGCGCGCATCGGGGGGGCGCGCCAGATGCGCATAGGCGAGCGCCAGATCCTCAAGCGTCATGCCGAGACCGCCCAGCGCCATGGCGAGTGACGGGCGCGCGCCTTCCGGCAACCGCGGCCGTAGCCCCGTGTCCCGAAGCCGCCCAACGAGCCGCGCGGGCCCGATGGCATGCAGCAGCTTCACAGCGGGCGTGTTGAGCGAGGCCTGCAGCGCCTGCGCCACCGTCACGGTGCCAGCCCAACTCCGATTGAAGTTTTTCGGGGCGTATCCGCCGAACCTGACCGGCCCGTCGACGATGCGCGTCTGGGGGTGGGCGACCCCCTGCTCAAACGCCAAGCCATAGATGATCGGCTTCAAGGTGGAGCCCGGTGAGCGCACCGCCTGCGTCATATCAATGCTGCCGCGCCGGGCGTGGTCGAGGTAATCGGCTGACCCGACGTGCGCGCGCACCGCGCCGGTTCGGTGATCGACCACCAGTGCAGCTGCCGAATGGCGCGGCCCCGCGGCCCGGGCGGCCTGGCGAACCAACGCCTCGGCACTCTCTTGCAGACCCGCATCGATGGTGAGGCGCATCACGCGGTGCAGCGCACGTCTTTGACCCGTGGCTGCGGTCGCCGGTGCGGCTTCCACGCGCCCCCTCACGCGCCCATGCACACGCCCAGCCACACGATCCGCCATATGGGCCGCCAATATGGGCATGGGGCGCCTGCGCGTCGGGACGAGCTCGGCCAGCGCCGCGTGCAACTGCGCGTCGGTGATAAGCCCGGCCCTGTGGACGCGGGCCAGAACGCCATCGCGACCGGCCCGTGCCGCGCGCGCATCCCGGTCCGGGCGTCGCGTCTCAGGCGCCTGGGGCAGCGCAACAAGCAAGGCGGCCTGCGCCGGCGACAGGTGCCGCGGCTCCTTGCCGAAATACGCCAACGATGCCGCCCGCACCCCCTCAAGATTTCCGCCGAAGGGGGCAAGTTGCAGGTAAATCCTGAGGATCTCCACCTTGGAGAACTGGGCCTCAATCTGAACCGCCCGCAACATCTGGCGCAGCTTGCCGCGCAGCGTGCGCGCGTGGTGGCGGTCCAACAGGCGGGCAACCTGCATGGTCAGAGTGCTGGCGCCGGAGACGAAGCGCCCGTGCCGGATGCCCAGCCACAGCGCACGCACAACGGCCAACGGATCGACCCCGGGATGGGAAAAAAACCGCCGATCCTCATAGGACAGCAAGAACGTGAGGTATTGGGCGGAGACAGCGCGCGCGAGCGGCCCGAAGCGAGCGCCATCGGTCCGGTCGAGCGCCAGGTCGACAACCGGGCGCAAATCAAGCGGCAGGCGCCACCGGTCATCGCTGGCGGTGTAGGCCCGCAGAAGCGTCCCGTCTTGCGCCGTGACACGCATGGCGTGGTCCCGCGTGGCGTCCAGCGGTATGGGGCCCAGCCCGGACCATTCGTGGACGATGACGGCCGCGCCGGCCAACATCTCGATGAGAGCCACTGCGCCGGTGAGACCAACGCGCCTGCCACGCCAAAACGCATCGCCCCTTGACGGGTGGTCCCGGCGCGTTCGTCCGCTCAACCGCCAACCTGTAAAAAAGGCGGCGACGTCCCGCAAAGGACGCCACCGCCTCCACCGTCCTTGCCGCGCGGGCACCTTGCGGGGGGAAGTGCCTTTGCGAACGATGTGGCCGCCAGAGACAGCCACCGTGTCACCGGTCGTCGCATGGGTGCAGCAAGTCGGCAGCCCGTTCTGGTTGGGAATTGGGGCGCACCGCTGGTGTTGCAAGGGGCATTTGTTGTCACGCGATGCCACAGAATTCCTTAAACTCCCGTTGCCACCGCCACGGTCGGCTGCGCGCCCGAGAAAGCGCACTGCCGCGTGAAGACCGCCGCCCAAGGCAGCGCAGGCGCACGCCGACAATGACCTCGCACGCAATCACTCCGCCGTGATGCGTACCCGGCGCGTGTCCGTGCGGGCAAAGCGATCCGGGCGATACATGTCCTCCACATGCGCTGCGGGCTGGAGATAATCTCCCGGCGTGACCGCCCGCACGACATAGGCCGCCCGCAACGCCCCCCGGTTCTCCGCCGAGCCGCTCCACAGGTTGAACGCGACCGCAACGCGGTCATTCCTGAAGGCCGTGTGGCTTGTGGGTGCGGATCGCCCGATCCAGGACAGACCATCCGTCCCTCCGGCCGACAAAAGTCTGGGGTTCTCCACGACGAAGCCGGCCGGGATGCGATCCTCCAGGAGCAGCCGCCCGGCCAGCCCATCCTCGACCGTCGCTTCGACCACCACGACGAGGCGCGTGTTCTGGCGCAATGTCAGTGCGCCATCGCCACCGGGCGCCGGAGCAATCGGCGTGCCCTCGGGCGTGTAAAGCCGACGTTGCAGCCGGAGCCCCTGGGCAGAAGCAGGCTGCGGGGTGGCGCCGGCACCGGTCACCGTCACCGCAATGTCGAGTGGGCGGGCACCGGTATTCCCTATGATGCGTTCCGCCCCGACGATTTCATCTCCGCCAAAGCGGACCAACGCACGGCCTTGCGCCACAGGCACGCCATCGATGGAAAGCTGGTTGGCGCCGTCGGCCATCAACCGATCGGTGGCAAGCAACAGCCAGGCGTTCTCCTGGGTGGATCGGCGCGGCGTTGCCGCAAGGCTTTGTCCGAGCGCTTCGGACAGCGTGGCAAGCTGGCCGTCGACGCGGGCCATGGCACGGCGCGCCGTGGCGGGCAGTTCGGCAATGAGGGTCACCATGGCGGCCTGGTCACGCAAGCCCGAGCCAAAATCGCGCCGGACGTTGCTGGCGGTCTGAGTGCCGGAACCGCGCGCTGCACCGCCGGTCTCGCCATTGCCCGAACCCAGGCCGAGGCGGCCCAGCGCCTCACCAAGCACGCGGCTTGCCCGGTCGTGGTCCCCCACTTCAGCCAGCGCCGCGCCGATCTGCGCCACTGCGAGCGCTGAGCCGAACCGCTCTGCCCGTGTGTCGGCGTAGTAGCGCAACTCGCCCGTCGGCGCCCGGCCGGCCCGCGCCAGAAGATACAACGCGTAGGCGATATCCTCCCCGCCGGCATTAAAATCTCCGGCATAGCTGACGTGGTTCTGCAGGCGATCCAGTGCCATCGTGATGGTTCGCTCCGGCACCTCATGGCCCAACGAACGCGCCCGCAGGAGGAAATCTGTCGCATAGCCCGTGAGCCACAGGTCAGACTGGTAGGGCGACCAGAGCCCAAACGCGCCCGATGCGGCCTGCAGGTCCGCCAGACGTCTGATGGCATTCGCCACCACCTCATCGACGGTGCCGGCATCGAAGCGGGCAATCAACCGCTCGGCAACGGCGTCAACACCGGCGTCGCTTGACCCGGCGGCAATGCGGTCCGCGGCCGCTCCTTGCAGGGAGGAGAGATACAGCAACGGCAATGCCCGGCTGGTGGTCTGTTCCGCGCAGCCATAAGGGTACTGCACCACCTGCGTGAGGGCGCCAGCCAGATCCCACCGCGCGGCAAGACCGCCGGCAACCTGCACCCGCGCTGTCTGCGGCAGAAATCCGGCCAAGGCGTTCCGGTCCAGGATAAACCGTCCCGCATCCGCCGGCAGTGTCTGTCGCGTCGTGAGCACAAGACGCGGTGTCGGCGCGTGCACTGGAACCGTCAAAGCACGCTCGTAGACGGCCCCATCGGGACCCTCCAGAACAACCTCTAAACGTTGCATGCCGCGCTCGCCCGCGCTCACATCGAGGGAGACAAACGCCTGCGCGCCTGCGCCTTCCTGGGCCAACTCCAGCGCCCGGTCATCTGCTGCAGGCCGGCCGGCACCGTCGCGCAGGCTCAGCGCATACGTGCCCGCAGGCCCTGTGATATTGCGGATGTTAATGGCGATGCGGCTCTTGTCGCCCAGCGTCAGGAAACGCGGGCCCGACACGAGGAGCGCAACCGGATCGCGCACGAAAACATCGCGCGTTGCGCCGCCGATCTTTGCGTCGCTCCAGGCAATGGCCGTCAGCCGTACCTGTCCGCTGAAGGCGGGCAACTCAAACGGGATGAGCGCACGGCCATCGCCGTCGGTATCAACCATCCCGGAAAACAACGCGAGCGGTGTCTCAGCCCGCGGCGCGCCCGTGATCGACATGCCGTCAATGCCGTCACCGCCCGAACGCAGACGCCCGCTTTTCAGCCCCATGCCGGCAATCAGGCGTCCGTAAAGGTCGCGCACCTCGCTCGCCATCCGGCGCTGGCCGAAATAGTGCGCAGCCGGATCGGGCGCCTCGAAACGCGTGAGATTAAGGATGCCGACATCAACGAGGCTCACCGTCAGGTGCACCGTTCGCCCGGGTTCAGCACCGGTGACGCGGACAGGCAGCGCCCAGTTGGTGTTGGAGCCGACAGCCTCCGGCGCATCCAATTCGACCGACAGCCGGCGCGCGCGATCATCGGCCTTGAACCACCGCACGCCGATGGCGCGGGCGGGCATGCGCCGTGATTTTTTCTCCATCGGCGTGAAGAAGGACGCCATCACGTAGCCGCCGGGTGCCTGCAGGGGCCCATCGCTCGCCACACCGGCCGTCCCGCCTGCAACCCCGCCGGCCGGGCTGGAACCACTTGTCGGCATCGCCACCTCAAGCACCGTGCTGCCCTGCGTCACCTCGTGTGTGCTGCGGGAGACGAGGCCCTGGGCATGCACCGTGATCACAACCGAGCCGTCTGCCGGCGCGTCGAACGCGAGTTTCGCCATTTCGCCAGGCGCGTAGGTGGAGCGGTCAAGCCCGATGTCCAAGAGCTCAGGCGTATCAGCGCCCTCATCGGCCCACCATCCGGCTGTAAACGTGACGGACGAGACGGTGGCGCCATCGTCCGCGCTTGCGACTTCCAGCCGATAACGGCCCGCCTCAACAGGCGCCGCGATGGAGGCTGTCGCAAGTTGGGTGGTTGCGCCTTGCGGACCGACGCGCGGCGCCGCCAGTGTGCCTTCCGCCTTGAGCGACGTCATGGTGACCGGCTCATAGCGCCACGCGCCCCCCTCGCCGTACCACTGATAGCGCCGTTCGAGCCGGAAGAGCTGCCAGTTGAGGGGGCGCGTTTCGCCCGGCAATGAAGCCGCCGTCTCGCCTGCCACGATCACGTCGAACTGCGCCGTGTCACCGCTCGCCAATGCGCCCTTCTTGAAGCCCTGCCGGATGCCGATCCGCTCGCCGCGAGCGGCGATGGGCAGAACAACAGTGCGCTCGACGGCCCGACCGCCCTGCTCTGCAACACGCACCGCCAAACGGGCCTCAAGGGCGCGATCCGTCTCCGGCAGGTCATCCGGTAGCGCGATGGCAACCTCGGAGCGGCCCTGCGCATTGGTGCGCCCAGCGTCGGCAACCTGCGCACGCTGAGAGACGACGAATTGATCATCGAGCCCGAAGCTGAAACCGGGGAACGCCGGATCACCCGCTTCAGCACGACGCACCACGACGTCGGCGGACACCTTGAGGTCCGTTGCGGTCGCGCCAAACAGGTAATCGGCCGCAACCTCCAGCGTGGCGGGCGTGCCATCGCGGGCAAGGCGCTGCACCTTGGGGGTCAGCGTCACGTCGAGACGCTCGGGCTGAAAATCTTCCACCAGGAAACGCGCCGAAGCGAGCGGCTCGTCCTTGGGCGATGCCTTGATCTCCGCCGTCCACGTGCCGGTCATCGCTGCGGGCGAAAGTGCCACCGACCAGGTGCGCCCGCCCGCGCCTTCATCCTTGAGAACGCGCGTCGTCTGGATGGCACCATCGGGGCGCACCAGTTCAGCCGTCAGCGCAACACCGCTCACCGCACGCACGGTGGGGTCGCGGAGCAGCGCCGTCATGTGGACGGTTTCGCCCGGACGATAAACACCGCGATCAAGGGCCACGAACGCATCCAGCGGGCCGGGCGCAGGCCGGCCGGCAACGCCGCGATCGGACAGATCGAAGGGCGGCTTGGTGAGGTCGAGAAAGGCAAAGTCTGCGCCAGGCCGCGCAACGCTGACCATGGCCGGGGCAAGCCCGCCGGTGCCGCGCGCCAGCCCGGGCGCAAACCGCACGTAACCGGCCGCGTCGCTCTCAGCCTCGCCCAGAACCTCGTTGTTGCGCGCCACAAGACGCACCTTGGCGCCGGCCAACGCCGCGGCGGTTTCCAGCGAACGGGTGAAGACGTGCACACCGTCGGGCGCCGTCATGGCCTGAATGCCGATGTCGGAGACGATGAACCACTGGGTGGCCTGCTGGCGCCAAGGCTCGTCGCGGGCCTCGGCGGCCCGGGCGCGGGCGACATAAACACCGGCTTCAAGCCGGCCGATGGCCTGTGTCACGGGAAACGCCGTCGTACCGGTCTCGTTGAGCGGCGCGCTGACGTCGAGTGTGCCGTTCCAGATGGCGGCGCCGGCGGAGTTGCGCAGTTCTTCCGCGCTGTAGCCGCTGAGTGGCCGGTCCATCTCGCCAGAGACCAGTGCGGAGACCAGATTGCGGTCGTTGACCCGCAGCACCTCGATTTCAACGCGTGAGGTGTTCACATGCGTGACCGGCAGGCCGGACTGGCCCGAACGCGGCAGCACATAAGCGCGCGCGTCCAACCGGACGGACGGTGACCGGTCGCGCACATAGAACGTCAAACGCGATGACTTGGACAGCGCTTCATCCACGGCCGAGGGGAGCCCGGCACGCACGTCGATCACCGCGCGCGCACCATGCTCGAACCCCGACAGACACGCCTGCTGGCCGTCGATGCGCACGTCATCGGGCACCTTGCCATCGACGCGGAAGAACGGCGCAAGCGCCACGCCGCCGCGTGCCAGTTGTTCTGAGAAATCGATACAGATCCGTGGGGCCGCCAGGTCACTTTCAACGCGGGTGTTGAGCACGCGGAAGCGGTGTGGGGCGAGGCGCCGTTCCAGCGTTGCCGCATTGTCGACAATCACCTGGCGCTTGGCCGCAGCGACGTCGGACTGCGCGAGCATGGCCCGCGCGGCCTTCAGCGCATTGATCGCTGGCCGCCAGCGCGACGTGTCCGCGTAGCGATCACCCAGGAACAGCAAGGTGTGCGCACGGTCCCCACCATCAGGCAGCATAGAGTACGCGCCATAGGCCGCGGCCAATGCGTCGAAGCGATTGGCATAACTGTTGGCCCGGACCGCCTGCGCCATCTCCTTCTTGGCACGCGAGAACAGGATCCAGCTCAACACGTCACCGGGGGCGGCACGCACAAGCCGCACGGCGAGACTTTCCGCCTGCGCCCAGTTCTTGGCGGCCCAGGCATCGTTGATGGCCTTTCGCAGTGCCACGACGGAGCGTTGCGGGGATTGCGGAGGGGCGCCGGCTGCGTCTGATGGTGCGCCGGTCGGCCCTGGGGGTGCATAACGGGCCCGCAGCGTCTGCCATTGCGCGGCCAACTGACTGTCCGCGAACGCCGGCTTATCGGGCGTCGCGTGCGCACTTTCAGTGGCGCCCGCCAGCGCGGCGACGAGCAGCCCGGCCAGAAGCGTCACCAAAGGCGTCAGAAGTGTCAGAAATGGTCCTGGCGGTGTCGTCGGCGCCCTGCGCGCAAGCGGGAGCCTTGGGAGAATTATCGCCGGGACCATCATCGCAGACCCGAACCATGAACCAGCCGAGACCATCATCACCTCCTCGCGCAGCGCACGCACGGATTGCGGCGCGCCGGATGCACTGCTGTCACAGGGCGACAAACTGCGGCGGCAAAAGCAAGGCCTGTCATCGGCAACTGATGTCAGCGCACGATGATTGGACCGAGACCGGCGAGGATCGGCTCATTTTGACGGATTTTGGAAGGGGTTGGGCGGTTGGTTGGGTGCAGTCGGCGGTGCCGAGCGCGCGACGGCCGGGGGTGAGAGTTGTAGAGGCCAATACCCCAACGCGCCGCCGGTGCGTCAACTCATGCCGCCTAAAACAGCTTCAGGGTTGCTTTCATTGGTGTCGGCACGCCTGGAACGTAAAAGAGACCTTTCATGGTCCCATCATCAGCCAGCTTAAATTCACCGCGCTCACCACTGTACCGCTTTCGATAAGCAAGGTTTAGCCTCAAACCGGAAACATCCATCAGAGCATCATAGCAAGGGCAGCAGCTGGTACACGCTCGTCCCATCGCGCGATTATGGTTCGTTAGGTTGAATAGAACAGACCCACCTGTTTTCCGCTTCCATTTCGCGCCCTCGGCACCCAGGTCCTGTCCCGGGTCAATCTCGACAATTAAGTTATCCCGCAGCATCACCACCTCCAGCAGTGCCGCGGCCTGCAACGCTGGCTCGTTGCTCGACAGGGCAGACTGGAGCGCCAACTGGCGGAAGCTGTCGCGCGCCTCGCACACCATGTTCTCGTAGGCGATCGCCCGGTCCAGCGTATCGGCCTTGGTATCGCGGATCGTCTTGATCAGTTCGCGCACCTGCAGGTTATCGAGCGTCACGCGCTCGGTGCAGGCGGAGCGGTTCTCGTCGCGGGCCTGGGCTGGAGCGATGATGTTGCCAAAAACGGCGGAAACGATTGCGAGCGATAGGGCAACGGTGATCGGGGTGATGCGGCGCATGAGTTCTCTCCGGTGTTCACCGGAGGCTTACCTACCTATCCTGACACGCATATAACAGTTCAAAGAATGCCCCATCCTCCGATCTGCGTTGGCCAGGCCCAACGACGGCCGAGGTCACCCACGGCCTATTCCGCTGCCACAGCGCCGCCGGCGGTGGCATCAACGCCGGCTTGAGCTTCCACCAACCCAACGATGTCGCTCATGATCGTGTTCAGCTGGAAATCCTTAGGCGTATAGACCGCTGCGACGCCGGCCGCCTTCAGGGTGGCCGCGTCCTCAGCGGGGATAATGCCGCCGACGACGACAGGCACATCCTCCACGCCTTCCGCGCGCAACAGGTCCATCACCTCTGACACCAGCGGCACGTGGCTGCCGGACAGGATCGACAGCCCGATCACGTGCACGCTTTCCTCAATCGCCGCATTGACGATGTGCGCCGGCGTGAGGCGGATGCCCTCGTAGACGACCTCCATCCCGCAATCGCGCGCGCGTACGGCGATCTGTTCTGCACCGTTGGAATGGCCATCAAGCCCAGGCTTGCCGACGAGGAATTTAATCCGCCGCCCCAGCGCCTTAGACGCCGCGTCGACCCGCGCCTGCAACGCGGCCTCCTGCGCTGCCGTCTCACCGCTCGCCGCCGCGCGTGCCTTGCTCACGCCCGTGGGCGCGCGGTACTCGCCATAAACCTCCCTCAGAAGCCCGCCCCATTCACCGGTCGTGACGCCCGCCTTGGCACACGCGATGGAGGCTTCCATGATGTTGCGGTCTTCCTGTGCAGCGGCGCGCAGATCATCCATTGCGGCCTGGCATGCGGAAGCATCGCGCGCCTCGCGCCACGCCTGCAGGCGGGCCACCTGATCGGCCTCCACCCATTCCGGCACCGTCTGGATTGCACCGTCGCCCGACGACAACGGAGAGGGCTCCGTCTCGGTGTAGCGGTTCACGCCGACGACCACCTGCTCGCCCGTCTCGATGCCCTTGAAGCGGTGCGTCCCGCTCTCAACCAGCGATCGCTTCATGTATTCGATGGCATCCACCGCGCCGCCCATCTCGTCGATGCGGGCCAGTTCCGCGCGCGCCTCGTCCTTGAGCGCCTCGACCTGCGCCTCGATGACGGTGCTGCCATCGAAAATATCTGGATAATCAAGCAGGTCCGTCTCAAACGCCATGATCTGCTGCATCCGCAGCGACCACTGCTGGTCCCACGGGCGCGGCAGGCCGAGCGCCTCGTTCCAGGCCGGCAACTGCACCGCCCGGGCGCGCGCCGTCTTCGACAGCACCACGGCCAGCATCTGCGTGAGGATGCGGTAGGGATTATTCTCCGGTTGCTGCTCCGTCAGGCCCAACGAGTTGACCTGCACACCATAGCGGAAGCGGCGGAATTTCGGGTTCGTCACACCGTAACGC
>CAZGNQ010000055.1:0-15686 GCA_964527285.1 uncultured Hyphomicrobiales bacterium
GGGGCGCCCGGGCCGAGCGGCTGGGCGCGGGCTTCGTGCCGTTGCGCAAGAAGGGCAAGTTGCCGGGCGAGGCAATCGGGCAGGACTATGCGCTCGAGTATGGTGTCGATACCATTGAAGTACACGTCGATGCCGTCAAACCGGGCCAGAAGGTGCTTGTGGTCGACGACCTGATCGCCACTGGCGGCACGGCGCGCGCCGGTGTTGCGTTGTTGCGCCGGCTTGATGCGGACGTGGTGGCCGCTGGCTTCGTGATTGATCTGCCGGCGTTGGGCGGCATGCGGCTGCTCGAACAGGATGGTGTGCCAAGCTTTGCGTTGATGGCCTTCGACGGGCATTGATGCGGAGCCATCGCTGCCAAACGTCCGTGCGCGGTTCGCATCAGGCCAATTTCAGCGCTGCCGCCGTTAAAGGGCCCTGAACCGGATGAGCTCTAACGGTTTGGCCCCAGGAAACGCAGCGCCTCGTTGACGACCTTCGGCGTGTAGAGCACCCGGCGGTGGCCCAAGCCTGACAGCGCGACTAGGCGGACGTGCTCCAGCCGTGCGATCTGCTCGGCCTCGCTGAAGTGAACATCCTCATCGTCGCGGCAATGCATCACGAGCACGTCACTCTTGACCGGGCGTAGAAAGTTTTCCGACGTCAACTCTTCCAGCGGCCGATTGAACAGACGCTCCAGCTTGCCTTCGTAGACGGCCTGCGCGCGCGGGCTGAGGCCCAGCGTGCGGCCAAAATGGCGGGTGACGCTGAGGAACGTGTTGGGGCTCGCAATCGTTACGATCTTAGGCGGCGGGGCGACAGGACCCGGCAGTGGCGTGCCACCCTCGCACGTCAGCGCCGTCACCGGCCCGCCGAAACTGTGCGCAACGATGGCATGGAGATCTGGCGTCGCCTGCACCAGCGCGCGGAAGGCGTGTGCGCACTCCGCCAAGGTCGTGCGTTTGCGCGATGAAGCGCCGTGGGCTGGAAAGTCAAAGCAGATCACATCATAGCCGCGCCGATTGAGTGGCTCGATGAACGCCAGCATGAATTTGGCGGCGCTCGACCATCCGTGCACCAGGATCACGGCCCTGCGCCGTCCCACCGGAGCATGTGCGCTTGCAAAACGGTGTGCCGTAATCTGCCCAAGCCGTGCACGGTACGTGTACGGGACGAGCAGCCGTGTCGCCTTTTCAAACCGGTGGGCCTGGCAACTGGCACCGGCAGGCGGCGTCTTGGCGACGGGGTGGTAGTGCGGCCGACAAAACATTTCGTGGGCCATCCAGCCCGCCGTCGCAGGCAGGACACGGTCTGTGAGACGCACGGAGGCGTCAAAAAGGTCTTTTCGGCGAAACGGCACTTTCACGAACCCGCGACAGCTAACAGCCGCGATCCTCAAATCCGCTTGCGATTGCGGCACGCCGCAATCCGGGATCCAGGATCCACACACGACACTCACACCTGTTGAAGGCCGATGCTCGTTGTGATCGCGAAGTCAGTTGTCCGCTCGCTGTGAGGGCCGACGAACGTCTTGATCGGAACATCAGCGCAGCGGCCTGAAGGCACGCCGCCGCAATGGTACACTGTGTCCGGATCGTTTCAAATACGGTTAATGCCTGTGCTCACCGGTGTGTGATCGCGTTCAACCGGAGCACGTGTCCAACTGCTTTTGCCGCTCTGCAAGCTTGGCGCGCCACTGCGTCGGTGAGACGGAAGAGCAGTAGTCGATATGCACCTTCAGGTCTTTCGTCCAGTACGGGCCTGTGAAACCGCAGTTTTGCGTCTCGTTGATCTGCTGCTGTTTGGCGGCAGTGATTGCGTAGGTCTTGCAGTTCGCAAGCGCCGCGCTGGAGCCGGCGATGAGTGCCACCATCATGGTGGTTGCTTTCAGGAACGCGGATTTGATCATGGTCTTCGAGTTCTCCGTCGCGGGCCTGCTTGGACATCTGGTGCGGCGTATGCCTGACGCCGACGTTTCACCGGTCTTTCATACGCCGCTTCGCAGCTTGTGCACCACTGATGTGACACCTGACACCTGAACCCACGTTGAATGTGGCGCAGACACGCGACCGACCTTTGTTGGCCGCGAGCGAGCGTTCACATGTGGAATGTGCAGGGGCATACGACCACAGTGCCACGACACGCCGTGTGACTCAGCTATCGCATCTGTATGGCAGAGCAGCCCAGCATCCCGGCAATCGATCCCGTTCAAGGCGACTGTGCTTGCGCGTCTGCGCAAGACGCCGCCACCGGCGCGCCGGACATGGCGCGCGCCCGCGAGGTGTTGCACTCCGTCTTCGGGTTTACTGACTTCCGATCGCTGCAGAACGACATCGTCAGCGCATTGCTGCAAGGTCGTGACGTCCTCGCCCTGATGCCGACCGGCGGCGGAAAATCGCTGTGCTATCAGCTCCCGGCCCTTGTGCGCGAAGGGGTCGGCATCGTCGTCTCGCCTCTCATCGCCCTGATGCAGGATCAGGTGGCCGCACTGTGTCAGGCCGGCGTCGACGCGGCCTATCTGAACTCCAGCCAAAGCTTTGAGGAGCAGTGCGCTGTGGCGGATGCCTTCCGCTCAGGCCAACTCGACATCCTCTACGTGGCGCCCGAGCGCCTGTTGGCCCCGCGCACGCTGGACCTGTTGCGCGCCACGCCAATATCGTTGTTCGCAATTGATGAGGCGCACTGCGTCTCGCAGTGGGGCCATGATTTCCGCCCGGAATACCGACAGCTCTCCGTCCTGGCGGACGTTTTCCCCAACGTGCCCCGCATCGCACTGACCGCGACGGCGGACGAGCGCACGCGCGCTGAGATCGCGACAGAGCTGAGGCTGGAGCGTGCAGAGCGGTTTGTCGCCAGCTTTGACCGGCCGAACATCCGCTATCACATCACCGATGGGCAGGACGCCAAGGCCCGCATGTTGGCCTTCATAGAGCGCGAGCATGCCGACGACGCCGGGATCGTCTATTGCCTGTCGCGCAAGAAGGCCGAAGCTGTGGCGGAATGGCTGTCCAGCAAGGGCCGCGAGGCCATCGCTTATCACGCAGGCCTCAGCACTGAGGATCGCCGCCGGCGTCAGGAGCGCTTCCTGCGCGAAGATGGCTTGATTGTCGTTGCGACCATCGCGTTCGGCATGGGCATCGACAAGCCGGACGTACGTTTCGTGGCCCACCTCGGCCTGCCAAAGTCCATCGAGGCGTATTACCAGGAAACCGGCCGCGCAGGCCGCGATGGCGGCTCAAGCAACGCCTGGATGGCGTTTTCAGCCCGCGACGTGATGACCTACCGCGCCTGGATCGATGATGGTGAGGGCAGCGACGACTACAAGCGCCTCTCGCACGCCAAGCTCGACGCTTTGGTGGCCATGGCGGAAGGCATCGGCTGCCGACGGCGCGCCCTGCTGGCGTATTTCGATGAGGAAGCGCCCGAAACGTGCGGCAACTGTGACAACTGCATCGCGCCACCAGCCACCATCGATGTGACGCAGGACGCGCGCAAGGCGCTTTCGACGGTTTATCGCACCGGTCAACGCTATGGCATGGGCTACGTCGTCGATGTGCTGATGGGGCGTGAGACAGAGCGCATCACCGCCAACGGTCAGGATCTTCTGTCCACATTTGGCATTGGCTAAGATGCGTCACAGGAGCACTGGCGCAACGTCTTCCGCCAACTCATGGCCGAGGGCCACCTGGTCACCTCAAGCGATGGCTACGGTGTGCTCAAGTTGGGTGAGCGCTGCCGGGCGCTGCTGCGCAATGAGGCCACACTGTCGATGCGGCGCCCGTCGGCCAATGCGTTGGCGCAACGCCCGGCGGGCGGTGGGCGCGCCGGGCGGAGCCGTGGCGAGGCTGCGAGCCGCCTGCGCGACCTGCAAGCGGGCATGAGTGAGCGCGACAAGGCGCTGTTTGAGCAACTCAAGGCCCTGCGCCGGCGCCTCGCCGATGCCGAAAGTGTGCCGCCGTACGTGGTCTGCCACGACCGTTCCCTGCTCGAAATCGTCGACAAGAAGCCGGGCGACCTGTCCGCGCTTGAGGGGATCACCGGCCTCGGCAAGGCCAAGATCACGCGTTATGGCACGGCCATTCTGGAAACGCTGAGCGAAGACTGAGCAGCGCTGTCACTTGAGCTGAACCGACTGTCGCCTCGAGAAGTTGTGCGCAGTCAAGCGGCTGTGTTGGCTCGCAAATGCTGTTATCATCTCGCCAGAGCACCAGGCGGCGGCACCGCTGGTCGGCAAGGTTATTTGGCACCGCCCGTTGGGGCGTGGCGGGGCGGCAGACAGGTGCGACGCAGGGCGGGCGCGCACCGGAATTGGATCAGGCAATGCTCAGGCGGATGACACACGAACGCTGCACAGGCCGCCCCGCTGGTGTGACCCGCTTTGTGCCGACACCAGCGGCGCGCCGGACCACGTGGCCCGTCCCCTCTCGTGTCGTATCTTCTCGGCTGGCTGCTGCAGCGGTTGCCTTGGTCGGCGCCGCTCTCGCCGGCCCTGTGACCGGCACGTCCTTGGCGCCCGCCGCTCACGCCGCTGGCCCGATCACCGCCGCAAACGTGGAAGCGGCCATCACGAAGGCCCGCGAAGCCGGCGAAAGCATGAAGGCCGGCCGCTTCAAGGCCTCCATCGGGCTGTTGACGGAAGCGCTGAAAGTGCCCGGGCTCACCGATGAACGTCGCGCGACCATGCTGAGCGACCGGGGTATCGCCTACTGGCAGCTTCGGGCGGTCGAACCTGCCATCGTGGATTTTAACGCCGCAATTGCGCTCTATCCGGAGTATGCGGCGCTCTACGTCAATCGTGGTGCGTTGCTCCAGCAGCTTGGCGCCGATCAGGAGGCGCTGAAGGACTTTGAGCGCGCGATCGTGCTCGCCCCAAAGGATGCGGCCGCCTACTCCAATCGCGGCACGGCTTTCACCAAGCTGGGCGACCTCGCGAGGGGCTTTCAGGATTTTGCGACAGCCATCCATCTGGCGCCGAATTCACCCGTACCGTTCAATTCCAGGGGATCGGCCCACCTTTTGTCCGGGCGCCTTTATGCCGCCAAGCGCGACCTGACCTACACAATCCGCACCAATCCAAAATTCTCGCCGAGCTATCTCAACCGTGCCCGTGTGCATCTC
This sequence comes from uncultured Hyphomicrobiales bacterium, assembly GCA_964527285.1. Classification (GTDB taxonomy): domain Bacteria; phylum Pseudomonadota; class Alphaproteobacteria; order Rhizobiales; family CAZGNQ01; genus CAZGNQ01. The sequence goes on from CAZGNQ010000055.1 coordinate 5,098, forward strand.
GTCCTGCGAGACTATGCGGCAGCGGTGCAGGATCTCACCCAGGCGCTCGCTTTCGATCCGTCGTCGGTGCCGCTGCGCATGGAGCGGGCCCGCGCCAACCTGCGCGCGACGGACTACGAAGCAGCGATCGGAGATTTCAGTTCGGTGCTGGAGGATCAGCCGCAACTGGCGGCTGCACGATCGGGCCGCGGCAAGGCCTATGCGCTGGCGAAACAGTACGACGAGGCGATGGCGGATTTCGCACAGGCGTTGACAATCGATCAGCGCAGCGTTGAGGCCTACGTCGAGCGTGCGCGGGCACACGACCTGATGGGAAATCCCTCGCTCGCCCTGCCCGATCTTGAGCGCGCCATTCAGCTCAATCCGCGCAACAAGGAGACGCTGCTGGTGCGCGCCCGCGTGAGCGAGGTGCTCGCACGCCCGGCCGAGGCGTTGAGCGACTACAAGGCCGTGTTGGAGTTAGAACCCGCCAACGTCGACGCCATGGGCGCAGTGGCACGATTGACCGGCCAGCAGCCGGAGATGCGCCGGGTGATCGCCGCCGGTGAAGTGGATGACTGGCGTGTCGTGGCGGAGCGCTCAGGCCGATACTTCGCTGAAAGCGCGAGCATCCCTGGCGTGCGCGTGCCCCTTGAGGTTTACGGCGACGTCGCCCCGAAGCTGACGGGCTGGGCCACGCGTGATGGCGATTTCAAGGACATCGGTGAACTGACGTTCACGGCCGGTGAGATGCCGGGCCGCGATCAAATCGCGCCCCTGACCAATGTTGCGATCATCGACGTGCGCAAGCGCGAACTCGTGACGGTGGCGCCGCTTCAGCATGGCAGTGTCACGTCGGATCTGACCTGGAGCGAGGGCAGCTTGCGTCTGGCGGCGTTGGATGGCGTCACGCAAACATTCGAACTGCGCCGCGTTCGCCGCGCGGCACCCCAGGTTGCCAGCACATCGCGCAGACGCAACCGACGGCGCTCAGGCAACAACGATTTTGACAACCTGCTCGGCAACTTCTGGCAACGTCAGGGCGTACAACGCAATCGCCAGCGCAACCGTCGCTCGCGCCGTCGCCGTCCGCGCAATTTCCTGGAATTCCTGTTCCGCTGATCCAGTCCCCAGGTCCTTCGTGGGGTCTATCGTCAGGGCCCTTGTAAGGTCCTTGGGCCACTCCGCGCGCCCACGAGAACGGTTGTACGTTGGGATCTGGCACCGACCATTACGCGTTTGCCCTTCACGCTGAACGCGAGGGGGAAGCGCAATGTCCGGTCGACCGATCCTGCTTTGGTATCGCAACGATTTACGCGTGGGGGACCATCGCGCGCTGTGTGCTGCGGTGTCGAGCGAACGGCCTGTGATCCCGGTCTATGTTTGGGACGCAGACCCGGGCGAGCGGATCGAGAATGCCCGGGCACCGGGTTCGGCCGGGCGTTGGTGGTTGCACCACAGTCTGGTTGAACTGGACAACAGCCTGCGGACCCGTGGATCGGCGTTGGTCGTGCGCAAGGGCGCGGGCGTGGAGACGTTGCGCGAATTGGCTGCAACCACGAATGCATCAGGCGTGTATTTCTCGCGTGGCTATGAGCCGGCGCAGGCCACCGAGGAATCGGAGTTGCATAAAGCCGGTCAATCGGATGGTTTTGAAGTCCGCAGGTTTGCCGGGACGCTCCTGCGCGAGCCTGAAAGCGTGCGCACACAGGCCGATGACCCGTATAAGGTCTTCACCCCATATTACAAAGCCTGTTTGGACAAGGGCACGCCGGCTGAACCTGCTGCGGCCCCCGAAGACATCCCCGCACCTGACGCATGGCCAGACGGGCTGGATATCTCGAAACTCGACCTGCTGCCTCGCAATCCGGATTGGTCGGCGGGCTGGCTGAACATATGGTCCCCAGGCGAGGCCGGCGCGCACGAGCGGTTGGAAGCGTTCCTCCACGATCACGTGCGCGCCTACGACGAGAAACGCAACCGCCCCGACCTTCCAGGCACATCCGGCCTGTCACCCTTCCTGCGCTGGGGCAACATCAGCCCGGCGCAGATCTGGCACAGCACCATGGCTCGCGTGCGCGATCATGGCGGAAGCATTGATCAAGGGACAAAAACGTTCCTGCAGGAGATCATCTGGCGGGAGTTTTCCTATCACCTGCTCGTGCATTTTCCGCACATCACGCACAGCGCCTTCAAGCCCGAGTTCGATGCCTTCCCCTGGGACGAGGACAGCGACGCGCTCAAGGCCTGGCAGCGCGGACAGACGGGGTATCCGATCGTGGATGCCGGGATGCGTCAGCTCTGGCAGACGGGATGGATGCACAACCGGGTGCGCATGATTGTGGCTTCCTTCCTGATCAAGCACTTGCTCCAGCCCTGGCAGGCGGGTGAGGCGTGGTTCTGGGATACGCTGGTGGATGGCGATCTTGCGTCCAACACGGCTGGTTGGCAGTGGGTGGCCGGATCCGGTGCCGATGCGTCGCCTTATTTTCGGATCTTCAACCCCATAACACAGGGGGAGAAATTCGACCCAAAGGGCGATTATATCCGCCGCTGGGTGCCGGAGGTGGCAGGGCTGCCGGACAAGTATGTCAACCGCCCCTGGGAGGCGCCAAGCGATCTCCTCGCGCGCCACGACATTCGCCTCGGGGAGACCTATCCGGAGCCTCTCGTGGACCACAGTTCCGCGCGTCAGCGCGCGCTTGATGCCTACGACGTTGTCAAAGAGGAGAAGAAAAAGGCAGCCTGAGCGTTGGAGCTCAGGCTTACTTGATGTGCGCCTCGCGGAGCCGCGTTGGCATGGCCATGCAGCTTTGCGCAGGGTTCGGCGCGATCCTCGGTGTGACACCCCAGAAGCTCTTTCGACGCCTGCCCTGACCTGTGACGAACTTCTGGTTCAGGACACGGCCCCTGGTTCAGCACACTCGACGGTCAGCCCTTCAGATGCGCGCGCAGCATCCACGCAAACTTATCGTGCACGTCGGCGCGTGCGATCGCCATGTCATTGGAGACCACATCGCCGTGCTTGTCGGCCAGTTGGGCCAACGCGATGAGCGTCGTCGATACCTGCTCCTGGTCGCTCTTGAGATCCTCGACCATGCGCGCCGCATCGGCATCGTTGTCAGCCTCTTGAACGGCGGAACGCTGCAGATACGTCGCCATCCGTCCGTCCACGTGCGCATCAAGTGCCTTCATCCGCTCCGCAAGGGTGTCCTGCGCCGCGAAGTGGTCCTCGTAGATTTCCTGGAACAAGGCGTGCAGCGGCCCAAAGGTCATGCCCGTGACGTTCCAGTGGTAGTTCTGCGCTTTCAGCGTGACGACGGACGTCTCTGCGAGAGCCAGCGCCAGGGCTTCAATAATTTCCTGCTTGGCATCAGGCTGCAATTCGATGGCGATCGACGGCATCGGCGGTCTCCTTTTTTAGAATAGTTCTAAATTAATGGCGCGAGTCGGCGCTGGCAAGTGCGTTTGCGCACGTCTGGGTGTGGTGCACGGCCGCTCTGCGCCCAGCGCGCGGCAGGCGGAATGTCGCCAGCGAACACAGCATCTCAACCTGTTGGTCGCGCGCCGCGAACAGCATCGAAAGGCACCACGTTTCGTCCCAGGAAAGCTTGCGGGCGCCGGTTCGAAAGAACGTGAGCGGACGATCCACCGCGTCGGCGTAACACGCCAGCAGTGCGGTGAGGTGAGGGGCCGCGTCAGCCGCATGGATCCCATCGAATTCATCCAGTTGGTTTGCCGCGCACCCAAGCGATCCCAAGCCTCCCCGGCGTTGGCGCAGCGCGGCGATTGTCCCTGCCGCGTCTGCGCTCGGTTTGCGCTGCAGGACGCATGCGGCCGCACACTCGCGCAGGATCATCACAAGGGGCTGCCGGCCGTTCTCCAATACACCATGCAGCGGGTGGCCTGGCGCTGGCACAACCCCAGCCGATGGGCCGTCACCCCGTTGGCCCCGGCTTGCGCCGTCCGGCGCGCAGTGGTCCCCGCCAGCCTGCCGCGCCGCGTCGCGGACCTCCAAAGTCAAGGGTATGATCTGGCCCATCGCTCTACCTCCGTGCCACGTCCGCGCATTGTGCGACGCGGACATCATCGGCATTGTGGCGAATGGCCGGCGCTTCTGCGGGACAGTCGCAAGGCTAGATCCGTTCCGCGTGAGCGCCAGCTAGACGATTGATGAGGGTGGGCGCAGGGTCGCAGCGCTTGGGAGCGCAGGACATTGGCGCGAGCCGTTCGCAGCGAACGGTTGCCGTGCCCACCAACGCCGGCTGCGACCAATCGGGGCCACAACCGAACTGACCCCGGTTGGCCCGCAGTTGGCCCGCAATTGACACGCCACTGACCCGAGAAGAGAGAGACCCGATGGAGCGCACCGCCGTCCAGGACACAACTGTGGAGCAGAGCGAGCTGGCGGAGGCTGCACGGTCATCCGCTGCCGGCGCGCCGTTAGCGAATGGGGGTCAAACCGACACGCAGGCAGGGCCAGAGCCTGGTGCAAAAGACGCCCCCAATCTCGCCGCTTTCGATTGGGCGGACCCGTTTCGATTGGACGACCAGTTGAGCGATGAGGAGCGCATGGTCCGCGATGGTGCACGTGCCTTCGCCGCGGATCGCCTCGCGCCGCGCGTCACGCAGGCTTTTGCTGAAGAAACGGTCGCCCCTGAGCTCTTTCGCGAAATGGGCGAGATGGGTCTGCTTGGTGTCACCATCCCGGCGGCCTACGGCGGGGCGGGCGCCGGCTATGTTGCCTACGGCCTGGTGGCGCGTGAGATCGAGCGGATCGACAGTGGCTACCGATCCATGATGAGTGTTCAGTCGAGCCTCGTCATGTATCCGATATTTGCCTACGGCACGCCTGCTCAGCGGGCAGCGTATCTGCCGGGGCTTGCATCGGGGGAGCTTATTGGCTGCTTCGGTTTGACGGAGCCGGATGCAGGTTCTGACCCGGCGGGCATGGCGACCCGCGCCGAGCCGATTGACGGTGGCTACCGGTTGACCGGCACCAAGACATGGATCTCCAGCAGCCCCATCGCGGATGTTTTTGTGGTCTGGGCCAAGTCTGCGAAACACGGAGGGAAAATCCGTGGCTTTGTGTTGGACAAGGGCGCTGCCGGCCTCAGCGCGCCGAAGATCGAGGGCAAGCTTTCGCTGCGCGCATCCGTCACCGGGCAGATCGTAATGGACGGTGTCGAGGTGTCCGAGGACGCATTGCTGCCGGGCGTTGAGGGATTGAAAGGGCCGTTCGGCTGCCTCAACCGCGCGCGTTACGGCATCGCATGGGGTGTGATGGGCGCGGCTGAGGCTTGCTGGATGGCCGCGCGCCAGTACGGGCTGGACCGCCAGCAGTTCGGCCGGCCGCTGGCGCAGACGCAGCTCTTCCAAAAGAAGCTCGCTGATATGCAGACGGAGATTGCGCTGGGGCTGCAGGGGGCCTTGCAGGTCGGGCGTTTGATGGATGCCGCCAACGCTGCGCCGGAGATGATTTCAATCGTCAAACGCAACAATTGCGGCAAGGCACTGGAGATCGCACGCGCGGCCCGGGACATGCACGGCGGCAACGGGATCTCGCAGGATTTTCCCGTCATGCGCCACATGGTCAATCTGGAGACCGTGAACACCTACGAAGGCACGCATGATGTCCACGCGCTCATCCTGGGGCGCGCGCAGACGGGGCTGCAGGCCTTCTTCTAAGGGATCGCTCTGGACGGCGGCGTGCGCGGCCGTCCAACCAACGACGTCCCTCGGAAACGCCTCGGTCCGCTCAACCGCGGATCCACATCTCGACGCGGCGGTTCAACTGCCAGCCGTCCTCCGCATCGTTGCAGGCCACCGGCAGGGATTCGCCAAAACCGGTGACCGTCTGGATATCGACGCCGGGCAGCTCTGCGCGCAGTGCGTTCGCGACCGATTCCGCGCGTGCGATCGAGAGCTGGTAGTTCGATGCCAGATCGCCACGTGCATCGGCAAATCCAACGAGCACGACGCGTGCCGTATCGCCCTGCTCGCGCAGGAACGCCGCGGCACGGCGCAAGTCACGCAACGCGCGCGGATCGAGCACAGAGCTGGCGGTGCGGAAGCGGAAGGTCTTGGAGACACGTGTCGCGCCGTCGATCACTTCCAGATAACCAGGCACGCCCGACGCGGCATCGCCCGTGTAGCGGCGCAGCCGCTCAAGCTGGGCAGCAAAATCCGCCTGCGTCTGGCTGGTCGTGCGCAGATCGACAAATCCGCGCGATGCGATCACTTCCTGGCCGGCGTCTGATTCGGCAAAGCTGACGAAGGAGCCGACGTAACGGTTCGCGGTGCGCGGCGGTGCGTACATGTAGATGCGCTGGACGAACGGGTACTCCTCAACCTTCACCTGGAACGATGTCGGCGCCAAAAGCACGCCGCATTTGTCGATCTTGACGGTCTTTGCGGTGCTGCCAGCGCCGACCGGCGCAAAGCCGATGGCCCGCGGGGAGGCGGCCACCTTGGCGAATACGTCCCTGTCATTCACCGCCGGCGTGGCGCCTGCAAATGCCGCCAACCCGTTCAAGACCTCAGCGTTGAACAATTGACCCGTCGGCGTGTCCGCTGCCGGCACGATCACCTCGATCTGCCCCGCGGCACCGCCCACCGTGGCCCAGTTGCGGATCCGGCCTGCGAAGATTGCCTCGATCTGCTGAAGGGTGAGTATCCCAACCTGGTTTGCCGGATTGACCAGGACGGCACCGGCCCGCAGCGCGATGACCTTTTCAGCAGTTTCGGACTGGAGATCACCGAGGTTGGCGCGCAGCGCGCGGCGCGTCTCAGCCGGCGATACGGGCCGGTCGCTCACCGCAATGTCGGTTTCACCCGCCACGAGTGCGCCCACGGCGGACTGCGCATTGGCCGTCCGGTAGGCCACCTGGGTGAGGTTGTCGTCCCGCCCCTCGATCGGAAGAACGCGGCCACCGTCCGTCGCGTTGGCCCAGTCGCCCGGCCGCCCGCCTGCGTCATCCGCAAACGCCCGTGCCAGCGCCGGGATCAGGGCGGAACCGACCGCACTCACGCCGCTCAACTGCAGCGCACTGGCGCCGCCGTTGACGCTCACGAGTGCTGGTGCGGCGGTCTCTCCGACGGCGTCATCCTCGTCCGTCGTGGTGGTCGCAGCGACCGTCGACACCTGCACAACGGGTGCAGCCGTCTTGTCTGCGATCTCTTCGAACTTCTGAATTTCAGAATGGCGCAGTGTCACGTTGCCGTAGCGTGTCGTGATCTGAAATTCACCCTGATCGGTTTCCGCGACCTTGGCCTTGAACTTGCGCCCCGACGGCAGTGTCACCTGGTACGTCGCCTGAACGCCTGCGCGCGAAGGCTCGGACCCCGGGGGCTGTTCCGCCCAGCCCGGCAGATACTCAGAGACGATATCGTTATAGCGTCCATCGGTCTTGAAAAGGCGCAGGCCCTCATTGAAGTCCGCGAGGATCTGCTTCTCAGCTTCCGTCTCGTGCGACACGATGAAGTGCTGCTTGTTCTCGACCAGGACGAACGGCGAGGTCGCAACCTCATCACGGCTGAAGTCGGGAACGGCGTCGGCGAGTTGCAAACCTTGCCGCTGGCCGCTGACCACAAAGTCCGTCCGGTTCAAAGCCAGCAGCTCGAAACAACGGGTCATCGTGTTCGGCTCTTCGAGCTCGATCGCACCCGTTTTGACGTCATTGATCATTGCCGGGGGCAAAGCGTAGCCTTGAGGCTTGCATGCCTTGCGACCGCGCAGATCGCCGAATTCCTTCGGCTCGAAGCGGCCACGTCGTGACATGGCCCACTGGGTTTCCGAAAAGATCGGCTCGGAATAGGCGAAATCGCGGGCGCGACGGATCCGGTAATAATAGGGGAACGTGCCGTCGAATTCGCCACTTGCAGCCGTGTCATAGACTTCCGGCCAAGCGTCGCGGAATTCGACGGTGACGTCGTATCCGCGATCTTCAAGCACCTGGCGAATGATCTCGGTGATCATGCCGCCGCCCGGCAATGCCTCGTCGGTGTAGGGTTTGAAATCGTTGCCGGTGATCAGGGTAAGGCTTTTCGACTGTGCGTGTGCGGGCACGGCACACACCGCCAGACAAGCCGCTGCAAAACAGGCGACGATTGCACGCATGACACTCTCCCTCGGAAATCGCCGGCACATTAGTCAGCGGGTGCAGAGGTGTCCACAAGCATCGCCGCGAGAGTAAACGCAAGAATGAGGGCTCGTTGGTGCATGGTGTCCACGCCTCTGCCAGGGCTTTCGTCGGACAGACCCGTCAACCCGACAAAAGCTCACGTTAAGGCGCAAATGTGGAGGTGGTCGACGCCCGGCATCTCATGAAGAGCATCACGCGAGCACAGGCGTTGGACGTCGCACGCGCGTTGGCGCACACCTGCCAAGGTTGCGATGAGGAGGCTGCCGGGAGAATGCCGAAGTCACGACCGGTGCCATTGGTATCGGTGCTTCTGGTGGCGCTGCCCGGACGCGAACGCCATCAGGCGGGCGCATATTGCCAAAGCCAGTGGGGCCGTTCAGTGAGCGAGCCACATCGGCGGGCCGACGGCAGGCATTAAGCGTGCGTGAAGAATTTGCGTCTGTGCGATTGGTTTTTGGGCCCAGGCGCAGGCATAGAGGTCGACACATTGCGGCTTGATCGGCCACTAATCGACTTGGCATTGCTTGTGCGCAAGCGCGAGGGGTGACGCGGTCGATTTAATGGCAGCGGTGTTGGTGGTTGTGACTGACGACGGCGCGTTCCCGGCCGTCGACGCCTGCGCTGGTGGCCTTGCGGCCCGTCGGCCGGGTTCTGCAGGGTGAAGTCTGCCGGGCTGGGTTGAGACGATGAGGCGCGCGGGCGGCGTGAGCGCGGTTGCCAGGTGACGGAGTGTGTGAAGATGGGTCGATGTGTTGGCGCGTTGTGCTTGGTAACTGGCATCGCAAAACGGCTTTTCTGGTCCGCAGGCCGGCCCGCATATCCCGCCTTTGGCGCGCCGGCCTTGGTTCGACCGGGCCTCGCATTCGTGGCTGTCGCCATCGTGGTGACCGCGGCTGCAACGGCGCCGGCTGTCGCACAGCAGACCGGCTTTCGCGATGACCGGCGTTTCCCGGGGGGCGTTGGCGCACGCGAAGTGCGTGAGGCACGTGCCGAAATTGGTCGCCTGCGCACGCAAATCTCAGAGCTGCTTGCACAACTCGAAACCACGGATGAGCGCGCCAGCTCCGCCGAAAACACGATTGAGGAGTTGCGCGATGCCGTGCGTCAGGCCGAGGCCGACGCCAAGCGCAGCACAGCCGAAGCGGAGAAACTGGCGCGTGAGCTGAACGCGGCGCAACGTGAGGCTGATGTGCAGGTGCTGCGGGCCACGCAGGCCGCTCAGAGCCAGTCAACCGAGGCTGCGGCTGCCGTTCGGGCAGCCGTCGACGACAAGGCCGCTGCCGAGCAGCGCGCCGCGGACGCCGAAGAGGCTGCCGAAGCCGCGCGGGCCCGGGTGGATGAACTGCGCCAGTTGATGAAGCGGGCGCGCAACGACAATGAGGCATTCGCCTCGCGTTTGACGGAAATCACGGACGCGCTCGATGCCGCGCGCGGCGAAAACAAAGATCTCAATCGGCGCGCCGCTGAAACCATCGCCCGTGCTCTTGCGGCTGAGACCCAGGCCACGGAAAGTCGCAATCGCGCCGACGAACTCTCCGGGCGCGTCGCTGCGCTCGAGGCAACACTGCAGGAACGCGAAGCCGAATTTGCAGCCCTGACCGAGAACGCGCAGGCGCTGGAAAAGCGCGCTGCCGACACGCAGGAGGCCTTACGCATTGCGCTTGCTGAACGCAGCGCTCTGCAGAAGCTGCAGCGCGAGCAGAACAATCAACTGGCCCGTGGCGGCGAGCGCACCGCGGAGCTTCTGGCGCAACTCGAATTGGCAAGCCAGAGCGCGGATGATCTCAAGGCGCAGCTTGAACAAGCGGCAGCCGACCGGAACCGGCTCAGCCGGCGCATCGAAGAGACCCAGGCGGAAAAGGCCGAACTGATCGCGCGCCTTGAAGCGACGGCGAGCGGTCAGGATGATCTTTCAGCCCGGCTCCGTGCGGCGCAGGCCGGCATTGCCGAGGCCCAGCAGGCGGCTGGGGAGGCTCAAAGGGCACGTGACGGCATCGCGGCCGAACTGGCCCGCGAGCGCCAACGGTTGTCCGATGCTCTTGCGGCGGCTGAACAGTCCGATGCTCAGCGGGAGGCCACGGCCCAGCAGCTTCAGGTCGCGCAGGCGGAAGTGGAACGCCTGGTGGATGGCATGAAGACGGCCCAGGCGGCGCTGGAGACCGCCGATGCCCGTCTGATTGAGCGTGAGACGCGGATCGAAACACTCCAAGCTGCGCTTGATAACGCCGAGGATGGTTCGCGCCAGCGACTGGCCGATCTGACTGACGCCATCGATACGCGCGACGAGGCCCTCGCCGCGGCGGAACAGACACTGTCTGAGCGCACAGCGCAGGTCGAGGCTCTCAAGGAGCAACTGGCGGCGGCTGAGACGACGTTGGCGGCGCGCGTTGGCGAGGTCGAAGCGCTCCAGGCGCGCGTCTCGAACGCGCAAGGGGATGCGTCTGAGCGGATTGCCGAACTCACGGA
>CAZGNQ010000056.1:0-15599 GCA_964527285.1 uncultured Hyphomicrobiales bacterium
CACTCGTTGACGTAGGTGCCGGTGATCTTTGCCATCGGAAAGCGCGAGGCGGAGGAAAAAACGGTCTCCATCCGTCGCCTTGGATCGCGCGATCAGACCGTGATGCCACTGCGTGACGCCATCAAGCTTCTGAAGGGGGAGGCCGTGCCGCCCGACCTGCGCAAGCCTGAGAAGGCGAGCCCTGAGAAGCAGGCGGCGCCCGTCAAGGCTGCCGCGGAGTAGGCCGATCGCCGCGTTAGCACACCGGTGACGGCGCAATGTGTGAGGCTATCGGGCATTATGCCAGGCGTTCGGCGTCCGGCATACGTCCCGCGGGGCTGCGATGTCCGTGCCCGCTCAGGCCGGCGATTTCCCAAATGAAATGAGGGTTGGCACAGTTGGCCAACCCTCTGAAGTCCGACAAGAGTGCTTGTTAAAGCAATTAGCGCAGGCTCTTCTTGCCGCCAGTCGGAGCGCCCTTCGTGATGTACGTTCCGCCAGCCTTGAAGCCAAAGCCCGCGCCCGAGCCAGCGCCGATCAGAGCAGACGAACCAGCCTGGATGTGGCCATTGCCCTGGAAAGTCGCGTACGTGCCGGAGCTGGCCGCGCCGCCAGCGCTGTACTTATTGGCGTACGTGTCGAGCGTGCCGTAAGATTCGGTCGCAGCAGAACCGCCGCCAGCGTTGCCGCACTTGCGGCACTTGCCGCCTTTGCCTGCATCGACAATGACGTCGGATGCAGCAGCAGCGTCGCCGTACGACCAGTAACCAACGTTGCCGCCGATGGAACCGTACTTGAAGCCGCCAGCCGAAGCAGCTGTTGCAGAAGCGATGAGGAGAGCGGACGAAGCCGCGATCAGAGCGAGACGCATGGTAAACTCCCAACCAATTTAACGCAAAATCGCGTCGAGTTCTTTGTAGAACAATCGAAAATTTGAGGCGATATTAACCTAACGTTATTCTTAATCGCGACAGCGACGTTTGAAGTGCGCTAGCTTAGAGGGCTCGGTGGTGGCGCGTTCCCACCGCAAGCCATGGCGGCCTTAGCCGATCAAGATGCTTTCGGCGTTAGAGTTTTCGAGGCTGACGTGGGCGAGGCTTCTGGCAAAGAACAGGCGCCGCCCAAGTTTCTCTGTGAGAGCTGCCAAGCGCTTTTGGGGGCGCAGTCGATATTTCGTTCGGTGGTTTTTTAAACAACCCACAATCGTACTCTGATTCGAATAATATCGCCAAGTCTGCGCGTTCTTTGGCTTCGGCTTTAGCAACACCCGTGCGATCCCTTTGTGGGATCTTATCCCTCTTAACGGTTGAGCCATCGCGAATCGCGTAAGTCTGTCCACGACATAGTTAACGTCGGGGCCGCGATCATTATGTGCAATGCCAACATAGCCAAGCGACTGCGATCCACATCCAGTCTCGCTGTTCTTTGAGCGCTTTTAAGCGTGGCCGGCGCAGAGAGCGTTCATGCGCAAGCTGTCGGCACGACCACCCGAAGCACCGTGAGTGAAGCCAGTCGCAGCATCGCCCGCCGGGCGCAGGCAGGTGTTGCGCGCCTCGATGGCGTCCAGGTTGGCGAAAATACGGTGTTGTCCAGCACTGTTAGCGCCGGCGGTGGATACGACAGCAACGTTGATCGGATATTCGACGGTGAAGGTTCGCATTTCGGTGGTGCGGGGATTGCTGCGAGCCTGACGACCATCGAAGAAAACCAGTCTTTCCAGCTTCGCGGCAGCATTGATGGATTGGCTTATGACGATCTGGATTTCCGCGAGGAACGGTCGGATGCGTCCGTTTCTGCAGATTATACTCGGACGTTGATGCCGGGTGTCGTGGCGAAGGCCGGTGGCGTCTTCTCGCTGGAAGGCGACCAGTTCATCAAGGAAGAAACCTCCGGTGTTTACGGCGAAGTGGCCGTCTCAACACCCACGCATTTTGCGTTCGTCAGAGGCGCAGGCCTCCAAGCGCGATACCTGACGCAACCGGGCATTCCGTCCAACATCCCCGTAACGTTTCAACCCCTGTTCTTTTCTTCGGCGTTCAACGTTGTTCGCGCTGACCTCACAGCCGGTGCGCTGTTGTATCCGTCAGCCTGGTTGAGCCCTTACGTTGAGGTTCAGCACAGCAACCTGGACTATTTCAATCAGCCACTGGCCAACGTGATCGACCGAACCGCAAGTGATCAATACCGTAAGGTTGGTTTGCGCATCAGGCCGTCGAAGACCTTGCAAATGGATGTGGGGGCGCGGTGGAACAAACGAAAGACATCCGCGCAGGATCTCGACACCAGCGATTTTGACGCGAGCCTTTCCTGGTCGCCGACGCAGGCCTTTTCGCTGGGTATCACCTATGACCGATACATCGATGAGCCGACCACGCTGCTGTCCTTGATGTCTGATGTGAAGGCGCTCCGCGTAAATGTCGCTTGGGCACCCACCGATGACACCTCAATCTCTGTTGCTGCGTCCCGTGAAACCAATCGCGCCATTGGTGATGTTTTTGATTTCACATCGCGCGAAATCTCAGGCGAGTTTGCCTACAGGTTCATGCCGGCAGCAACCGCATACTTCGGTGGCCAGTACGAGTTTCTGGAAGAGGACGTGACAGACGAAACCTACGATCGCGTCGTTTTCACCGCGGGCGTGCGCTACAACCTGACACACCAGGATAAGGCGCTCACGGGTGGTGGCCTGAAGGATGGTGCCACAATCGCGCAGCGGACTTTCCGTGGCCCAAGGGGCGCCACATTGGGCATTGGCGTCGGCTATTCCACCATGGATCTTCCCGAGACCAGGATGACAACGCTTGTGTCCGGACCGTTTGTCGATGAGGCGACCGGCCAACTGGTTGACCACGATGGTGAGTTCGAAGGGCCGCGCGTTGATCTGGAGCTCAATGACTTTGCCCAGTGGACAGGGCCGCGCGGCCTCGGGTTGTCTTTCATGGCGGGCGCCTACTACGCGAATTTCGATGATACGCAGGTCAACCGCTGCGAATTTGAGCAGAACCCGAAGACGTTGACGGTCAATCAGGATTGTCGCTACGTTAACATTGATGATTTCAGCGCCAACGAAGAAAACAACACCGACCTCTTTGGAAAATTTGAAACGACGGTCGGGCGGATCGTTCACAGCTGGGGTGTTTCGGTTGGATCGCAGCTGTTCCGCCAGACGCTCGGCAGCATGAAAGATGACTACGTTGAGAACACGCCAACGCCATTCATCTTTGGTTTGGACGTTCGCGGCCTGAACCAGGATCTGGAGCTGACGGCAATTGATCTCAATGTGCCGGACCCCGTGAAATACACCGAGGAACTGGACACCTACTATTATGGCGGTTTCGCCGGCCTACGCCACAAGTTTGCTGTGACGGATGGCTTGTCAATCGGCGTGGACGGCCGTGCCGGACTGTATTATGCGCACACCGACTATGAAGGGCGCTACCTTGCGTTTGTTCCGGTGGACGGCGGGAGGTTCATCTTCGAGCGTGGCGCTGTCGATCTGGCTCGCAACGAAACTGCATTCATCGGCACCGCTCATGTCAATGTCGACTATACCGTCGGAAACTTTTCGGCTGGCGCGTACGCGAAAGGCGAGTACTACAGCTACGTGCCGAAAGTGCTCTACAACAATAATGACGAGGCGGGTGGTTCACCCTTCGGGATTCGCGGGACACAGGTTGGCACCGAACTGGGCGAAGACGACAGTTTCGTTGGCACCGTCGGTGGTCGTGTGTCGGTCAAGTTCTGACGTGCCAACAGTGTTCGCTCCCGTCCCAAACGGTGGGAGCGAAATTCCGGCCGTTGTGAGATGATGACCCCGGCTATTGGATGCCTTGTGGTGCGCCAGAACCACCAACGGATACAGGCGGTGGGCAAGCGCTTTTTTGCCCACACTGGGTGGCGCTGTCCGGCGCCGCCCTTTTTTGGTGTTCAAGGGCAACGCTTCCGGGTGTCAACCGGCTAAGTGGCATCCCATTCGCCGGTGAACTTGGCGACTTTCAGTGCAAGACGACAACCGTTCGCGGATTCAGCGGGTCACGCTCATGCGGCTGTGAGACTTGGAACCATCCTGGGCGCCGATATAACCGCTTCCCGTAACCTCAATCGAGGCCCGGTTGTCGGTTCGAATGGAGGTGCCGAGCGGTGTGTGCAGGCCGAGCGCGCGTGCGACTTCTGTCGTCACGACTTTGGCTTTCCCGTTCACGTAGATCGTGGTGTACCGATCCGATCGGGCCTTGGCTGCAATGTGCCCACCCTTTGCCAGGACCTTCGTCTTGGCAGTGCTTTTGGTCTTGTACTTGAATTTCCCATAGGCTTTGAAGTCTGCATTGCCGCCAGCGGTTGCAAATCCCTCAACGACCTTGCCGCCATACCGGATGTCAAATCCAGCGCCAGCGAAGGTGTTCGACTGGTACTGATAGCTCTGGCCTTGTGAAAAAACTTGCGTGTTCGCCTGGCCATAACCACCGCCGGTGCGACCGTGGTTCTTGGAGAAACCACCGGCAAGGGCAGGAGCGCCCGACAAACCAATGACTGCAAGGCCGACAATTGTTTTTGCGATAAGCGTTGGCATACGAGCCTCCCGAATTGCACTGCTCGTAGGCAGTTAAATGGGAGGGGCGGGTACGCGCAATTCTTTGTAAATTCTATTATTAATGTGTCAATTGGCAACGTTCAGTTGCCCCGGTCCTGGACGCGTGTCCCACAACGGACCGGGGGCTCACCACGCTGACGCGCCTTCGCCTGCTCAGAACGTAACCATTGACGCGCGCCACACGCCGTTCCTTCAGTGGCAACCTCCGGCCAGACCCCCTCCGCCTGCGGCCAGTCCGCCGGAGGCGGAGGATAAAGCCAGGACCAAAAGCCGTGCACGCGCCCGGTGACAGCACGCGACCGGCCCTGCGTACGTCAGGCGTCGCGTTCCACTGCCAGCGCGATGCCCTGGCCGCCGCCGATGCACATGGTGCACAGCGCGCGCTTGCCGCCCGTCCGCTTCAATTCGTAGAGCGCTTTGACGAGGATGATCACGCCGGTGGCACCGATCGGATGGCCGAGCGCGATGGCGCCGCCGTTCGGGTTGGTGCGGTCTGCCGGAAAGCCAAGCGCGTTGGCCACGGCGCAGGCCTGCGCGGCGAACGCCTCGTTGCTTTCGATCACGTCAAAATCCGCAATGGTGAGACCCGTGCGCTCCAGCAGTCGTGTCACCGCCGGAACTGGCCCGATGCCCATCTGGGCGGGATCGACGCCGGCGTGCGCGTAGCCCGTGATCCGACCGAGCGGCTTTCGGTTCTCGCGGGCTGCCGTTTCGCCGTCCATGAGCACAACTGCCGCCGCGCCGTCGTTGATGCCAGAGGCGTTGCCCGCAGTCACGCTGCCACCCTTTTTGAAGACCGGGCGCAGGCCAGCGAGGTCATCGGCCGTGGTCGATGCCTTGGGATGCTCGTCGACCTTGAACGCAACGGTCTCGCGGCGCTGCTTTACTTCCACCGGCGTGATCTGCTCATCGAAGCGGCCCTGCGCGATGGCGGCTGCGGCGCGACGCTGGCTCTCCAACGCGAAGGCGTCCTGCGTTTCTCGGTTGATGCCATGCGCGTCGGCGACGTTTTCCGCCGTGATGCCCATATGCCCGTGGCCGAATGGGTCGTTCAGGGCGCCCAGCATCATGTCGATGATCGGAGTGTCGCCCATCTTCTGGCCGAAGCGGGCTGCCGGCACGTTGTAAGGTGCGCGCGACATGACCTCAGCGCCGCCCGCCACCGCGGCATCAGCGTCCCCCATGGCAATGGCCTGCGTGGCCGAGACGACGGCTTGAAGACCGGAGCCACAGAGCCGGTTGAGCGTGAGGGCGGGTACCTCCTGCGGAATGCCGCCTTCGAGCGCCGAGACGCGGGCGAGGTACATGTCCTTGGGCTCGGTGTGGATCACGCCGCCGAACACGACGTGGCCGATGCGGTCCGGCGCAACGTCGGCGCGCTGCAGGCTTTCACGCACGCACTGGGCGCCCAGTGCTGTTGCTGGGCTGTCGCGCAGGGCCCCGCCGAAGGTGCCGATGGCTGTCCGTGTACCGTCCAGAATGACAACGTCGCGCATGGTGCGTCTCCCCTCTTCTGCCGGCTGGCGCTTGGCCGTTTGCCGCTGGTTCGGGGTAAGCGTATTGTGTCGCGTGGCGGGGGGCTAGTGCTCCGGTTCTGACACCTGCTCGGGCGCGTGTTGCGGAGCGCATGCAAATGTCAGAACCATAGGGAACACCCGTCTGGCGAATGGCTCACACTGCCATCAGCGGCGCAGGCGGCGGCCATCCTTCGCAAGTGCATCATCCGGCGTCAGCATCACGGGCTTTGCGGCGCCACCACTTCCACAAGCATGGCTGTGGCATCGTCACGGGACTTCGCCCGCGCGAACGCATGGCCCTCGCGATCGTCGGCCTCCGCCGCGCGCAACTCCTGCATGAGGGCCAATAGCCCGCGGTTGCGCAGCGCTTCGCCCAGGGAGGTGACCGTGTAGAGGCCGAAAAGATCGACCAGTCGCATGAACCCGTCCGTCGCAAGCAGCAGCCGGTCGCCCGGTTGGACGCGCGCCGTCACGGCGTCAAACTGCTCGCTGCTGGGCAGATCCAGACTGAAAATGCCATATCCGCCCGGCTGGTTCATCCTCGCGCGCGCCGCACGCAGCATCGGCATCAGATCGGCCCGGATGCCGGCAGGACCATGCTGCGGGGCGTTCGGCCGCTCAGCGCGCAGCCGGCTCACCGCATCGCGGACCTCGGCGTCGGCCTCGCGCGGCGCTTCTTCGCAGCGCAAGAGATCGCGGGCGCCGCCGTGTGCACTGAGATGCAACAGCGTGCAGTCTCCAAGGCCGACGGCTGTCAGCCGGCCGTCCGGGGCAATGGTGGCCAGGATCCCGGCGGCTGAGGGTTTTTCGTGGCCATTGGCGGGCACGCGCAAAGCGGTGGCGTCAAACGCACGTGCAACGCTGGCCGTGGCGCGCTGCAACGTCGCCAACAGCGGACCGGCACTCGCATTGTCTGGATGTTCAAGTGCGTTGGCCGGTGGGTGCGTCGGCTGGGGCGGCGGCGCGTCGTCTTGTGCCAGCAGGTCGCGGGCAATGGCGTCGCTGAGCGTTTGTGCATACCACGCTGCATCGCTCGGGCCGGGCAGGATCCTCTGCGCCAGCACATCCGTCGCGCCGTCCAGCACCCAAGCGGCGTGACCTGTCAAACCGGCGCGGTCCTCGTTGTGGGCGCCGCTGGCAATGCTGATGGTGTCGGCTAGAACCAGTTTCATGGTGATGCCTCCCCGACCGCGCGGTCCCTTGCGCGCCTCGACCTCTGCGCGTGATTAGCACCCCGAGATGTTGCCACCATGACGCCTGAAGCGCGTGGCAAGGCCAGTTCGCAAATCACCAAAATGCTGACTTAACGGGCCCACAGGTCTGAATGCGGCGACCCTTATGCCACGACCACCGGGCTGGCCGGGTCCGACCTCGATGAATGACGACACGCGCCAATTGAGCGGCAAAAAAATGAGGTGGCCCATGGCTCGCACTTTTGCGTCAACCGGACCTGTGCGCCGGTGGGCCAGCCTCGGTGCAGCGAGGACGATGTTGAGCGCGGCAGGCATTGTGCTGGGCGCAGGGGTGCTTTGGGCCAGCGTTGCTGCGCCGGCACGCGCCGCTGGCCCGATTGGCTCGGCGGTGGCGCTACCGACACCCGCAGGCAGCATTGCGCGCATCGCCCGTGCCCGTCGGTTGCACGCCATGCTCGGCCAGATGCTTCTCATTGGGTTTCGCGGTGTCTCGCCCGATGCGCCAGAGGTGCGTCGTCTGCGCGCCCAGATCGCCGCTGGCCATGTCGGCGGTGTGATCGTGCAGGCCGCCAGCATCACCTCGCCCGCCCAGGTCCGTCGGCTGACCCGTGCGCTTGGCGACGCGGCGCCGCCGGACCGGCCACTGCTGATCGGCATCGATCAGGAGGGTGGGTTCGTCACCCGTCTGAAACGCGCCAATGGGCACCGCTCATTTTCACATTCCGCGCGCACCGTGGCGCGACGCTGTACGCCGCGCGCTGCCCGCCAGCTCTACGCGGCGCTTGCCTGCGAGGTTGCGGCAGCGGGGATGAACCTGAATTTCGGTCCTGTTGTCGACTTGGATGTGGCAGGGCGGCAGAACCCAATCATCGGCCGGCTGCGGCGGAGTTATTCTCCGGATGCCGAGCGCGTCGCGCGCTACGCCCAGGCGTTCATCGCCGCCCACCACACGTTTGGCGTGTTGACATCCGCCAAGCATTTCCCCGGCCATGGCTCCAGCCGCACCGACAGCCACAAGGGCTTCACGGCAGTGCCCGCGTGGTCTGCGACTGAGCTGAGGCCCTACGCCGCGCTGACGCAGGGCGCCGGCGAGGGGGCGGTCGACACGGTGATGGTGGGCCACCTGACCGGCGCGCCGTTCAGCGATCCCCGCACGCCCGGCGCGCCGCCGAGGGTTCCAGCCTCCCTGTCGAAGCGCTCCGTGACCGACCTCCTGCGCAACCGCATCGGCTATCGCGGTGTCGTCATCACCGATGATCTGGAGATGGGCGCCATCCGCCGCTACTTCGGGCATGATGAGACGCTGGTCCGCGCCATCCGTGCGGGGAATGATATTCTGCTGCTCATCAACCGCGAGGGTGATCCACGGCTTGGAGAGAAAGTCGTGGCCCGGCTTGCGCAGCGCGTGCGTGCCGACTGCGGCGGATCGCGCGATCCCTGGTGCGTGGAGGAGCGCACGATCGTCGCGGCTTATCGCCGGATCATGCGCCTGAAGGCGCGGTTGGCGGCGTGGCGCGCGCGGCGACTGGCAGCGTTCCGTGCGGGGCAGGCGGCCTGTGAAGCACCGGATATCAAGCGGCTGTGCCCTGGCCGATGAGGTGTTCGTGCGGATCAATCGCGCGACGGGTGGCAACAATATGCGGACAATAAAACACCCGGGCCGACACCGCCCGGGCAGCTTATGGAGCCAACCAGGGCGCGGGCCCTGGTCGGCGGTTGTGTGTGGATCGCGCGTGCCTGCGGATCACTATTCGGACGTCGCTTCGCCGATGTTGAAGATCTGCACCCGGCGGTTCACGGCGGCGTAGGGCGCGTCCCAGTTCTTGAGCTGCTCCTCGCCATAACCGGCAATCTCCAGGCGGTCAGGATCAACGCCGTACGTATCAACCAGGAAGAGCGCGACAGACTGAGCCCGGTCGAACGACAGGTCCATATTGTAGTCGTCGGAGCCCTTGGCATCCGTGTGGCCTGCGATCAGGAAGCGCTTGTCCGCCAAGGCCGGATCGTTCAGCGCCATCCCCAGTTCCCGCAAGACCGGGCGTGCACCGCCTGTGATGGCAGAGGAATTATAGGCGAAGTGGACCGTCAGATCGATCGACGGGCCGGTCTCGCCATCGCCCCAGTACGGGTCTGCCACGCCATCTGCGGCTGCAACCTCAGTGTAACCTTGCGCAGAGACCGCTGTGCCGTTCGCGTAGAACAGATCGCCGTTCTCGTCCTCGTAGACGACCTCGTCGACATATCCCCCATCATCGGCGTAGGCCGTGCCTGCGACGGCGACCGCAGCCCCGCCAGCGGCGGCACCCGCGGCGATAACCGTGTCATTGCGGATGATGCGCGGTGCGCGGCGCACGACTTTCTTGCCACCAACCGGAGCAAACGGTGATCCAGCGCCCGGTCGGGTCGACGCGCCGGGCCGCTTGCGCCTGCTGCCGTCCACGCGTGCATAGGTTGTGCGTGGTCCGGATTTGCGCACGATCGCGCGCTTCTTTCCGGGGCGCACCTTGGTGCGCACGAACGCCCGCTTGCGCCCGGCGGCCTTCGCGCCGTGATCCACCTTGATGCCGCGGGCGGCGGGGCGCCGGGTGCCAGGGCGTTTCACGACGGCGAACTGCTGGCGGACCCGCGTGCCATCCTTGCGCACGATGACCCGGCTACGCAGGTTCGTGCCCCGCGTGCGAGCTCCACCGGCGATGCGGCGGGCCTTACGGACGATCTTGCCACCCTGGACCCGGGCGCCTGGCCGCTTCGCCACGATCCGCTTGCGCGCACGGATGCGGTTGCGAACCTTCGAGACGACCACCTTCCCGTTCTTGCCCCGTGACAGCTTGGCCCGCTTTATCTGACGCTTCGCCCGATTGATCGCGCGCTTTGCACGGCCTGTTTTGACCGCTTTCGTATCGCGCTTGCGGATGGCCCGACGCACCACCTTGCGCGTCTGTTTGGTTTTCGCCTTGAGGCTCCGGGTGCGCCGCGTCGCCTTCAAGGTGCGATCGGTGCGTGTTGTCTTTGCACGCCGCACGATCTTGCGCTTCGCTCTTTGCTTTTTCACCAACCGCAGGGTTGTCGTGCCCTTGGCCTTCGTCCTGGTTTTGCGCACGATCTTCCGGCGCTGACCCTGGACCTTCGCCTTGCGGTTACGTTTTGCGTTGCGAAGCGAGCGCTTCTCGGCGCGGCGTTTTTCCTTCGCGGTGCGGCGCTGCTGCTTTGCCTCTTGCCGGCGGCTCTTGACGGCGCGCTGACGGCGTTGCTTGCGCTCGATGGCATTGTTCTTGTTGCCGAGCAGCTTGCGGACGATGTCACGCTGCTTGATCGACTGGGCCTCGGCCGACGTGCTGAACGTCGGCGCCGCAGCGACGCTGATCAGCCCGAGCAGAAGGGTTGAGAAGAGCAGTCTCAGTGTCAGCTTGATGTGCATGATCGTGATCCTTCGGAGCAACAGAGTACGGGCGGCTCCATGCCGGACCCGCGCCTCATCTGTGCTGTGGAACCGTCAGGCCCCGCTCTGCGCATTTTGGCACGACACGTCCTTTAATGTGGCATGAATGCCTTCGCGTTAAGAAGGCCATGCCTACGCCGAAGGTCGTATGCTGACGAATTCTGGTTGTTGGCGCGGCAGCGATGGCAACCGCCGACGACAGGCTGCTGCTGGATGGGCAGCACGGGATTGGGCTGCAGATGACCGGTCAGCCCGGCACGCGTAAGCCCGGAACGGGGAACAGAGCGCGGGGGCCTTGTGCTGCACGGATCGACGCGGCGCTGGCGCGTCTGGTCCGTCATCAGTGGACAGCGCAGAAGGCCTCTGGCGCATCCAATGCAACTCGGGCGATGTCATGATGACCAGCGGCGAACGAGCGCTGCCCTGCCCAGTGATGTGCCAGTCGGCGCAGTCCGGGCGCGCAATGCATGACCGCACGATGGGATAGGTTGATGGAACGAAAGCGGCTCACGTGGGGGCCTTTGCCCTCTCAGATGCAGGCGAGCAAACGGCGCGTTGGTCATGTCCGGCACGTGGCGCCGCTGGGGCGCGCCTGGCGGTCTCATCGCCTCGCCGTGGCGCTCCTGGCGGCAGCGGGCTTTGCTGGTACGGCGCAGGCGGCTGGCAACACGACGGGACCGGGCGCTGCGGCCTTTACAACCTTTGAAGAGGCCATCGACAACGCGTTCACCCGCATGGAGCGCGTGATGCGTCCGTGCATTGCGCGTGGCACTGGCCGCGGGCAGGTCGATGTGCGCTTCCTCGGTATCCCGTCGAAAGACCCGCGCGTGTCTGAGGGGCTGCGCGATGAAATCAACGCCCGTGTGGTCGCGGTCATCAACCGCACCTCACCCTATGTCGCCAACCCGACCGAAGTCTCGGCCCTCATCCCGACGCTGCTGCCGGGCACAGATGTTGGGCGGGGCCAATTGCTCGAAGCCTTAAACAACCAGGTCGAGGCGCCGCTCGTGGCCATGCTGGAGCCGACGCGGCCCACCGCCGGCGTCGTCAGCTTGAAGTTTCGCCTGCTGGGGCGCAACGCGAGCGGCATTTATGGCTGTCCGCAGCAACGTCTCGTCCACGTTGCGACCCGCGATCTGACGCCTGTCAGCCGGCCGCCGCGCGATCTCGACATCAAGATGTTCGATGGGTTCCTGCGCACGTCGTACGGCCAGTTCGCTGAGGCGCTGCATGACGCCGGCAGTCTTGAGCTGGCCCTCGATCAGCCCTTCGCAGGTGTGACGTGTCCCGATCTTCAGAACATCCTTCTGCTGGCCCGTGGGGAATACTTCCGCTTTCGGCGCGATTACCGTCAGTTGAACCTGTCGCGGGATCATCGGCTCCCCGCCCTGTCGCAGTTCGATGCAGCCGCTGGGACTGGTGCCGCATCTGCCGCTGGATCAGCCCAGAGTGTGCCAGCCACGGACGCGAGCGGCGCGGCCATGGATGCCGCTCGGGTGTCGTTGCGACTGCGGCTGGTGCCCCATCCCACGCAGGAGGGCGTCCTGACGGCAGGGCTGACCGTGCTCAAGGGTCGCTCCGCACTCGACGCGGCCTTCTCCGAGGTGATCCTGGACCGGCCTGTCCCACTGGAATGCTTCACGCCGCGGCGCGACACACAGCCGGATGCATCGGATCGTGATGGCAGCGCGACCTCGGGCGCGTCTGCCACGGGTGGAACGGACCGACCTGACGGCGAGGCCACACCGGGCCCAGGCGATGGCGGCGCCCCGACGCCCGCCGGCACCCCGACGCCCGGCGGCAACCGGCCCGCATTCGCAACACGGGTGCCGAAGATCGTCCCCATCGACGGCAAATGCATCACCTTCCACAGTGAACGCTATGAGGACGATGTTTGCGTGCAGCCTGGCGACCGCATCCAGGAGTGCGCCGCTTGCCCCGAACTGGTCGTCATCCCAGGCGGTACGGTCACCATCGGCTCGCCCGTTGGCGAACCCGGCCGCACGATCGACGAGGGCCCGCAGGTCGAGATCGGCGTGGCTCAACCGCTCGCCTTCGGGCGCCTGGAGATCACGCGCGCGCAGTTCCGTACCTTTCTGGAGAACAGCGGATACCGCCCAGAGCAGAAGTGCTGGATCTGGCAGGGGGCTTGGCTGCTGCGCAACGGGATGGGATTTGAGCGGCCCGGCATCAGGCAGGACGAAACGCACCCGGCGGTGTGCATCAGCTGGGATGACGCAAGCGCATACATCGCCTGGCTGAATGAGGGGCTGCAACTGTTACCCGGTCAAGGCTACCGACTGCCAAGCGAGGCGGAGTGGGAATACGCAGCGCGCGCGGGCGCTGCCGGGCGGGGCTACCGCAACAACCTGGAGGCGGCGCGGATTGCCCGCTTCCGTGTGGATGGCAATCTCCTCACCGCTTCGACGACTGTGCCCGCCGGCAGCAAGCCCGCAAACCGCTTCGGCCTGCACGACATGCTCGGCAATGTCTGGGAATGGACACAGGATTGCTGGTTCGACACCCTCGATGATATGCCGCGTGACGGTGCCGCGCGCGTCCACGATGGCTGCATCCACAGGGTGTTGCGCGGGGGGTCCTGGAACGACCGCATCGACCACATCCGCGTCGCGGGCCGCAGCCGCACCGAACACGACAATCATTCCCAGGACGTGGGTTTTCGTGTGGTCCGCCCACTGTTCGTTCACCCGCAATAGGCCGATGCGGGCCGGGCGTTGGAGTTGGCAACATCGCCGGGCCTGCGCAGCGCGTCGCTGATCTTTGCGATCTCGTGGCTGGCAACGCTTTGTTAAGCGCACATAAGGCAGCTGCGAACGTGATTGGGAAGCGGCAGGGTCCTTGCAAAGTGGCGCGGCGAGACCCGGCCGCACGTTGCGTTTCTGCCAGTTCGTGTCGAAACGATCTGCGATGTCAGGTCTGCGCCGGCTGGCGCACCCCCGAGCCAACCGGAGGCTGTTCCGCTTCAGTGAAAGCGCGGGCAAGCCTCCAAACCTTTGTTCTGAGTTCGTCCTTCGTTTCAGGTGCTGGCACCCGAAACGGAACCACCTTGGGATTGTTGCTGCGCATGCGCACGTGCGTTCAGCGCCGACAGCAACATCCCGCAAACCCGTCCTGAAGGGCAAGCGCCACAGGACGCGCCGATCGAAAGCGGTTCCGGTTCAGATGCGTTCACCGGGCCTGCTTGTTGAGACTGATCGTTGGCTGCATTCAGCACCACGCGTGACCCCACCCGTGGCCGATGCGCCTCAACCCGGCAAGGAGACCTCACAATGGCCCGACCCGTTGCCCTGATCACTGGCGTGACCGGCCAGGATGGCGCCTATCTTTCGCGACTGCTGTTGGACAAGGGCTATGAGGTGCACGGCCTCAAGCGACGCTCTTCGTCCTTCAACACAGCGCGCGTCGATGAACTCTACCAGGACCCGCACGAGCACGAGACGTCGTTTTTTCTCCACCATGGTGACATGACGGACGCGACCAATCTCATCCGTCTCGTCCAGGAGGTGCAGCCGACGGAGATCTACAACCTCGCCGCGCAAAGCCATGTGCAGGTGAGCTTCGAGACCCCGGAATACACCGCCAATGCTGACGCCCTGGGCACGTTGCGTCTGCTTGAGGCGCTGCGCATCCTGCGCATGACGGACACCGTGCGGTTCTACCAGGCCTCCACTTCGGAGCTTTACGGGCTCGTTCAGGAGGTGCCGCAGCGTGAGACGACGCCGTTCTATCCGCGCTCTCCCTACGCCGCGGCAAAACTCTATGCCTACTGGATCACCGTGAACTATCGCGAAGCCTACGGCATCCACGCCTCAAACGGCATTCTCTTCAACCACGAGAGCCCCATCCGCGGTGAGACGTTCGTGACCCGTAAGATCACCCGCGCCGTGGCCGCCATCGAGCT
Source organism: uncultured Hyphomicrobiales bacterium (assembly GCA_964527285.1). Taxonomy (GTDB): domain Bacteria; phylum Pseudomonadota; class Alphaproteobacteria; order Rhizobiales; family CAZGNQ01; genus CAZGNQ01. The sequence goes on from CAZGNQ010000056.1 coordinate 14,642, forward strand.
TGGGCTGCAGAAGCGCCTCTACCTGGGCAACATTGATGCGCAGCGCGACTGGGGCCACGCACGCGATTACGTGGACGGCATGTGGCGCATTGTGCAGCAGGATGCCGGCGATGATTACGTGCTGGCCACGGGGGAAATGCACTCGGTGCGCGAATTCGTTGAGCTTGCGTTCAAGCGCGTCGGTCGTACCATCGCGTGGGAAGGCGCGGGCGTGGATGAAATCGGCCGCGACGTCGAGACCGGCGATGAACTGGTTCAGATCGACCCGAAATACTTCCGTCCCACGGAAGTGGAGCAACTGCTTGGGGATCCGACCAAGGCGCGCGAAAAGCTCGGCTGGGAACACACCACGCCGTTTGCGCAACTGGTGAGCGAAATGGTTGAGGCGGACCTGAAGACCGTGAAGCAGGAGGCCGATCGGCGCAATCGCCAGGGCGATTGACGACCGGCTGAACCATTGAACCATGAAGTGGTTAGGCGCGAGAGGCCTTGCTGTGCTTCGGGCCACCACTTCAGTGGAGCAAATCGACGCCGAGGCCGCGACTGCGGCCCGCCGCGAGCGGCGAAAAAAAGCAACGCGTTACGGCTGGGCCGAAATCCCTCCGAGCCGCAGCGCAATCGGCCACGTGACACGGCGTGTTTCGCATGTCACGCCCCAGAGCCGGGCAAGATCATCTCGGAGGCGATCGACGGTCGCCCCGTCGTCCGCAGCGCGGGCCGTTTTTGTGGCCGACCACGTCTCGACGTACCCGATGAGCGCGTCGAGTGACCAGTCCCGCACGATTGCAACGGTAGGCGCCGGGAGTGGGACGAAGGGGAACGGCAGATCGCGGTAGCCGGTCTCCACATGCGCCCGCTCCGGTGGCCAATGGTGGTGGATTTCCTGCCAGTAGAACCGCTGGAACCGCGCGTCGATGGCGGCGTCATCGATTGCCATGACGCCGTAGCTGATCAGTGC
>CAZGNQ010000057.1:0-15467 GCA_964527285.1 uncultured Hyphomicrobiales bacterium
CCATCAGGCAGAACGTCAGGATGCCACCGAAGGTGTACCAGTAGTTCAGGTTCCGCGGCGTCGGGAAATCGATGATCTGGTCATACACGAGCCGGGGCAGCGGAAGCCGCTCATCCACCCAACGCTCGATCCCTGTGGAGGGATTATAGCTGCTTTCGTGACTTGCCATATCCTTATCCAATCAAAATGCGTGAATCGTCGACGAACCGGAATGGCGGCACCGGCAGGTTCTCGTTGGCCGGACCCTTCCGGATGCGGCCCGACAGGTCGTAGTGCGAACGTGGCACGGGCAGAACCAACCGCCGAACTCGCCACGGTTGTCACCCAGCTTCTGACCGCTCGGGATGCAGCCGAGGTGCGTGCACACGCCGACGACCACGAGCCATTCCTTCTTGTCGTCCTGGACACGGTTGTCGTCGGTCGCCGGTTCACCATCAGCCAGCGCGCTGCGTGAAACCGGATCCGGCAGATCGTCGACGGAAACACTCTCCGCGTCAGCGATCTCTTCGGCGGTCCGCCGACGGATGAACACCGGCTTGCCGCGCCACATGACGGTCACGGCTGCGCCTTCCTCGACGGAAGAAATATCGATCTCTGTCGTCGCAAGCGCCTGCGCGGACGCGTCAGGATTCATCTGATCGACCAGCGGCCACAGCGCCGCCACCCCGCCGACGGCCAGAAACGCGGCCGGAGCAATCATGATGAAGTCGCGCCGCGAGACGTCCTTTTCAGTTTCTGACATCGTTCTCTTTCCTGGACCTGAGAGCCCCTGTGTGCGCTCTCGTCATAACCAACGCACCGTGAAAAGCAGTCGATTTCGCTCCGCGCGCCGCGCGTCGATTGAGCGCAGCGCTTCCCGCCGGGAAGGCCGGTGGACCACAGTCTCCCGGTGACCTCAACCGTTGCGCGCTGCCGACTTGCGTATGTTGACTGGCGGTGTGTCGCACTTCAGCCCACCCTGCAACTGGAGCTTTGGCACAATGCGCCTCGTGCTCTACCAGCCGGACATCCCCCAGAACGCCGGTACGTTGCTCCGCTTGGGGGCCTGCCTGGGTGTTCGTGTAGAGATCATCGAACCCGCTGGCTTTGACCTTTCGCAACGGGCGTTCCGGCGGGCTGGAATGGATTATCTCTGGCAGGCGAACTGGTGCCGGCATGCCTCGTGGGACGCTTTCTGCGACGTTTTCGACGCACGACGCGCAGCCGACGGGGCGCGACTGATCCTGGCCTCGACGCGGGGCGGGGTGCCTCACGTGCAACATTCGTTTGCCACTGGCGATCATGTCATGCTCGGGCGCGAAAGCGCCGGGGTGCCAGAGCCGGTGCGCGCCTTTTGCGATCACGTGGTGACGATCCCGATGGCGGACGGCGCCCGTTCGCTGAACGTCGCGGTATCAGGCGCGATGGTGCTTGGCGAGGCGCTGCGCCAGACCCGCTGGTCGAACGGCTGAGGCGTCTTGCACGCATCGGGTGGCGCTCGATCCCGCATTCCAGTGGGCGCGACAATCGTGGGCCGCGCACGCAACCCAATGCCACCCCGAACGCGTTTCCCTTGGGTCAGAACCATGCGGCCGGGTGTTGCCGCATCATTGCATCAGTCCAAGCCTCAGGGGTCCCATGCTCACCGCCACCGTCGCCTACCTCGCCACAGCCGTGGTGTTTTTTGCCATTGATTTCGTCTGGCTCGGCACAGTTGCTACGTCCACGTATCGCGAGGGCATCGGCCATCTGATGGCCGATAAGCCGAATTTCGCAGCAGCCGGCGTCTTCTACATTTTCTACGTCGGCGGCGTTGTGGCGCTGGTGGTGTGGCCGGCACTGCAGGCGGACGACTGGCGCCACGCCCTCCTTTGGGGCGCCGTGCTGGGCGCCATGTGCTACGGCACGTATGACTTCACGAACCTGGCAACGCTGCGCGATTGGCCACTGTGGATTTCAGTGATGGATCTGGTCTGGGGCACGATCCTGACCGCCGTGTCCGCGCTGGCGGGCTTTTTCATCACGCGGCTTATCGTCGGCACCGGCGTGGCATGACGGCCCGAACCTTGCCCACGGGCGGGACCTGAGCGGGCGTGTGCCCGGCGCGGCCAAGCGCTGGGAGCGGGCGGGTTATTGCGGTGGACGTGGCGCTTCGCCTTGGCGGCGTGCGGCGCATGGGGTGGTGTTGAGGGTCAACGGCCTGCCGGTTGCCCAACACCGCAGCAGCAGCGCGCCTTGCGTTTGGCGTCGCCACCCTGCGTTGACACCGGGCTTTGCCACTCGGCGTTGCGAATGGGCGTTCATTTTGGGGGCTCACACGGGGCGCTGATCGCTTTTGACACCACGCGAACTCTGTTAACGTCGCCTGACACTGGCCTCTTGTGGCCTCTCGGAGCGGCGCGTTGACGCGTCGCGCCGTCGGCTTGGCCATCCACTCGACGCCCGCACGATGCGAAAGCCCCATGAACATTACGCGCGCCATCACAGCCTCCAGGGCAGCTGCAGCCAGTGGAGCAGCAGCGCTTGGCGGCAAGCCGTCGGCCGCGTCGCCGGCGCCAATCGATCTGCGGCAGTATGTGAGCCAGCGTCACCGGCGCATGGCGCAGGTCCAGATGACGGGCTTCCTGCTGGCGGCGGGAGACCAGTTCGTGGAGGTCCTGGAAGGCGCACGGGCGAACGTGAGCACCATCTTGTGTGAACACGTCCGGGACGAACGCTTCAATGATGTGGTGATGATCACGTGCGGCGACGTGCGTGAGCGCATTTTCGATGGCTGGCGGGCCAGCGTTCACACCGCGGTGCCGAAAGCGAGCATACCGGTTGTGCTTCGCTATCTGGCAACCCCGGACTGGGACCCGGCAAGCGTGTGTGCCGACCGGCTGCTTGACGTTCTGCAGGACTTGAGTGCCGAGCTTTGAGGCCTGTGCGGCTTTCGGGCCCAGCGGCGGTCTGGCGGCATGCGCGTTCAGGCCCGAGGCGTCGCCTGGCGGCTCGGCAGTCTCACAAGGCGTTCCTCAAGTCGGCGCCGGACGCGGCGCTCACGTGACAGCTGGCGCGAGATCCTCCGGTGCTCATTGCGGGCCGCGTCAGCATCCGACCTCGCGGCGCGTCGGGACCGAGCCAGCGTCCGGGCGAGCGCGTGATCCTCGCTGGTGCGGCGCCGACCGTGGAGCGCGAGCGCCGATGCGTAGCCGATGAGAAATCCGACACTCAGGATCACTGCGATTTCGACGCCGAGTTGGGCCACGTCGTCACCTTCCAGGTTGCAGCCGTGCCACTCCTTGATCGGCTGATTTGTGAGGGCCTTCGGCTGTGCAGTGATCGGGCGGCGCCAGTGACCGGGCAATCAGTTACCGCCCGTAAAGTCACGGTACAGCCAGTTGCGGCCCAATCAGCGGCCGTCCGGTGCCCTTTTGCCCGGCCGTGCTCACGGTGCAGTGGGCGACGCGTCACCCGACGGCGGCGCACCGGGGTCGGATGCCTTGCGCCCCTCTGCCACGGCAAGCACCTTGAAACTGACCCGCTGGCTCACCTGCCCGGCGGCCACGTCCAGTGCGATCCCGGGCAAAGCCAGGGCACCGCGCGTTCCGGCGCCACGCCCTACGATGCGGACGTGTTCCGGCGCAATGGAGCGCAAGGCGGCAACCACGGCATCACTGCGGGCCCAGCTCAGATCATATGCCGCCGCGCGTTCGCCATCGGCCCTGAAGCGCTCGTCCAATGCGGGCGTGCGGTCTGCCGCCTGTCGCTTGGGGCTGCGCTCCGACAAGTCCGTCTCTGCTGCTTCGCGTGTGTCATGCGCTGCGGCGGAACGCACTTCAGATGGTGCGGCGTGACCGGTCACCTCGAGAACCACCAAGGCACATCGCTCCAGGATCCCGACGATGGCCGCCAGCTTGTCTTTTTCGACGGGCCCGAGTGCTGCGGCGCCAGGCGAGAACCACAGATTGACGTCCTGGGTCCGCGAGACCTCCCGGCGGTCACAGCTGGCAGATGTTTCAGCCGCGCCGAGGGCTGCGACGCGCTGGCCGTCGCGCACCTGATTGGAAAGCGGGTTCGCCAGTGGCGCGCTCGTGTCGAAGGCCAGACCGGCAAGCCCGAATGGTGACGCCCGTCGCGCCGAAGGCAGGCGATCTTCAAGCTTGCCCGTGTGGCGGTTTTCGATCCGAACGCCCGCCGACGGACTGTGCGTGGCCGGGAGAGCCGCAATGGTCATCCCCTTCGGGACGCTCCCGGCACCGGCGGCTTGCGCGCTCATCTGCGCATTGTTCATCGCCGTCGTCGGCATATGTTCCGCCCACCGCGCGGGCCGAGCCATTGCGGTCAACGCGCTCCAGCCGGCACCCGCGTGGCCCACAAATCGTTGCGTCCAGCCCACCGCGGCGGTGCGGATGTCGTCTCCTGACGGCAGTGCGGTCAGCAGCGGGCCGCCGGCTGTGACGAGACGGTCCGAAAATGAAGGCGGCAAAGGGGAGCCGAGGTGCGGCGCGGCAAGCACGCTGCCGGCAGCGATGGCGCCGCACAATCCAACGCCGGCCAAGGCGTGGCGTGCAACCTCACGCACCCGCGCCTTGCGCACCGGCGCGATCTGCGCCGGGGTGAGCCGCGGCCGCGGGGTGGTCATCTGGCGCGGCCCGATCTCGGAGCGCATGACGTTGGAGGGACCATAGAACACTGGGCAACACCCATGGGATGACGCGACACGCCCGTGGTTAGCAAGCATATATTCAAATGAACAGAAAAAAGTGGCGATTTCATTTATTACATCAACGGAGGTTTTAAACGCAACCATAAATGGTGGAGTAGAGCCGGAAAGAGGTTTGCGATGCCCAATTGGATTTTTTCGTGCGCCATTGGGTCTGAAAAGCGCAGCGCCTCTTTTTCAGTTCAGATTGATCCAAAAATTCATCTTTGATTAATTGTCCGACCTGCAACTGTTAATGTGAAGCATTGCGAATCGATATCAGCGCAGCGGTAAAACCGGGATGGCAAAGTCCCTCGGTCCGATCGATCAGGCTTGAGTCGCTTTTGCATCCGACGTTTGGCCCCCATCCGGTGCCACGCTCGAAACCAAACGTCAGAACCGGAACGCGAGCGCGGTGTCACAGACAGATGCCAATTGCGGCATTGGTGTGATATGCTCCCATGTACACCGTACACAAGCGCACGCGCGTTGCGCCTCAGCCCCCCTCCGGCCGCCGTGGATTGACCCCTGTGACTTTGAACGAATGGTTGTCGTTGGCTCAGCCGGGTGATCTGGCGATCCTCGTCGGAGGCCACGCCGATGACTTCATCACTTTGCTGACACTGCCCGAGACGGTGCCGATGGGTGCGGTTCTCGACCGGACGCTGGTGGCCACCCTGCAAAGCAATGAATTGAGCCTTGCCAGCGAAGATCGACCCCGGTGGCGCGTCGCGCACGGCCAACGGCTTGGATACGACCTGGAACGCCTGTGGCCGACGGCGGACGACAATGCGCTCTTCGTGGGCCCGCATTCATGCGCTGAGGAGTGCGCCCATTGGCGCACACGCATTGCCGATGCATGCGATTTCATGGCGGGGTATCGGCCATCGGCGGCGGCCTTGGATGCCATGGCGGCCCAGGCGGCTGCGCAAACCGTGCGCCAGCACAGCGCCATCGCGCCTGCGCCGATTATATTGCATGACGTCGCCGGCACCATGGCCGAGCAGTTGGCGGCCGAGGCAATGATTTTCGACTACGGCCCGCCAGAAGTTGACGCGCCCTCCAAGGCGGTCGGTCAGGTGGGGCTGGGGCGCCGGCTGTCGCGGCTGGAGGAGCGCGGCGGTGGGATTGCGGACCACCAGGTCACGCTCGCGGCGGCGCCGCAGGACGTCCGTCGAGGCAAGGACGCCGCAGACGCCGCCGACGGCAGCGTCCCAACTGAGGATGCCCTCACCGCCCACGCGCAGTTCCTGGTGGATCTGGACGATGTGGGCCTCATTGCCCTCCATGCCTCCATCCCCGGCGAGATCCGCTCTCAGCTCGTCGCTTTCTGGCAGGACAGTCTGCGCCATCTCGTGCGCCAGGACGCGCTCCTGTCGCGCCTCGCTGTTGCCCGGCTCGACATTTTGCAGCGCCCGGCCGTGCGCGACACGCTGGGTGCGCTGGCCTGACGCTGGCTGCCCCGCCGTTTGCTTCCACGACGCGGGCTGCCCTCATGCTGGCTGCAACGACGCGGGCTCCTGAGGCTTCGGCTTAAAATGTGTCGCCCGCAACGGTTCACTCGGCAGCGACGGCGTCGACGGAGAGGAAGCCGCCGGACTGGCGCTCCCACAGACCGGCATAGAGGCCGCCCTTTGCGATCAACGCGTCGTGCGTGCCCTGTTCGATGATCGCGCCTTGATCCATCACGACGAGGCGGTCCATCGCGGCGATGGTCGACAGGCGGTGGGCAATGGCAAGCACCGTCTTGCCTTGCATCAGGTTGTACAACTGTTCCTGGATCGCAGCCTCCACCTCGCTGTCGAGCGCAGAGGTCGCCTCATCCAGCACAAGTATGGGCGCATCCTTGAGGAGCGCACGCGCATTTGCGATTCGCTGGCGTTGTCCGCCGGACAGCTTGACGCCGCGCTCGCCGACATGCGCGTCGTAGCCCGTGCGCCCCTTCATATCCTCCAGATCAAGGATAAAATCGTGCGCCTGCGCGCGCTTGGCCGCCTCGATGGCGGTGGCACGCGTTGCGTCTTGTCGGCCGTAGAGGATGTTGTCGAGCACCGAGCGGTGCAGCAGCGAGGTGTCCTGCGTCACCACGCCGATGTGCGCACGCAGGCTGTCCTGCCCCACCTGGGCGATATCCTGCCCGTCGATCGTGATGCGGCCGTTCTCCAGGTCGTAGAACCGCAACAGCAGGTTGACGAGCGTCGATTTGCCAGCGCCCGAGCGGCCAACGAGCCCCACCTTCTCGCCTGGCGCGATATCGAGCGACAGATCCGAGATGACGCCCTTGTCCTGCCCGTAGTGGAAGCCGATCCGCTCAAACGAGATGGCGCCGCGTGTCACCGTCAGCGGCGGCGCTGCGGGGATATCAATGACGGAACGCTCGCGTGCAATCACCTCGCTGCCGTCCTGCACCACGCCAATGTTCTCAAACACCGAGGCCACCTCCCACAGGATCCACTGGGACATGCCCTGAAGGCGCAGCACCAGCCCCGTGGCGATGGCGACGGCTCCGGTTGAGACCGAGCCGGACAGCCACAGCCAGATGCCGAGCCCCGTCACGGACGTGATCAGCGCGCCATTGAGCAGCGTGAGCAGCAAGGTGAGCATCGTCACCTGGCGCATTTGCCGGTGGATGGTGTCCATGAGCGGGATCATGCCCTTCAGGGCATAGTCGTCCTCGCGCTCGGCATGGGCGAACATCTTCACTGTGGAGATGTTGGTGTAACTGTCCACGATCCGCCCGGTCATGACCGAGCGCGCTTCCGACTGTTCTTTCGAAAGGGCGGCGAGGCGGGGCACGAAATAGCGCAGAACGCACATGTAGCCGATGAACCACAGGATCATGGGCGCGGTGAGCCGGAGGTCGCTGGCGGCAAACAGCACCACAGCCGTGGCAAAATACATGAAGGCGTAAACGAGCACTTCCGTAATCGTCAGCACCGCCTCGCGCACGCCGAGCGCGGTTTGCAGCACCTTGGTCGAGATCCGGCCGGCGAAGTCATTCTGGAAGAACGTGAGGGACTGGCGCAGCACATAGCGATGGGCGCGCCAGCGGATCTGCATGGCGAAATTGCCCATGATCGATTGGTGCACGACCGCTTCGTAAATGAAGCGGATGAACGGATTGAGCAGGATCGTCACGAACGCCATGGCGAGCAGCGCAACGCCGTAGTCATCCCAGAACGTTGCCCGGTCAGCCTGCCCCAGCCAGTCGATGATCTGACCCAGGAACCAGAACATCAGCACGTCGATGATCGCGCCGAGCGTGGCCAGTGCTGATGCCGCGATGATCAGCCGGCGGAAGGGCCACGCGTAATGGATGATGAACGGGATCAGTGCGCGCGGAGGCTTGCCGGGCTGCTCAGCGGGAAACGGATCGGCGAGGTTCTCGAACCACGAAAAGACGGGCGCCAAAGGATTGGCCATGGTGCACCTTGTTATTGTGTTGCGAATGGCGCGATGCGCCCATGCCTGCGCTGGCACCACCCCCTTTGCCAAGCGATGGCACGGGGTCGGCCCGTCGTACTCAAGGTCTTTCCCCCGTGCACCGCGCGCGGTGTGATACCGGGGCTAATAGTGTCAAACAGGTTTCGTTGCGCCGGACTGATCCCGTATCGGGCAGCCTGGAGGTTCGCGCCTGCGAGCAGTGGATGCGGCAGGCGTAGATGCGGTGTCCCGGTTCGCCAACGTTCGCACGGATGGCAGCATACCTGCGATGCAACGTCGTGCGGGCGTGATGGGATTGCTCCCACGAGAATCTGGCGCCTTCCCCCGCGCTCCGGTCCGTTCATCATCTCCCGGCCACATTCACTGCCGGCACGCGCCGCGCCAGTCCCTCAGCCAAACCGGGAGCCGAACCGGCAGCCGAACGACGAGCCGAGTTGCCAGCCGAACCGGGCGCCACGCTGGACGGCTCGGGCGACGAACAGACGGACCCCGCCCAAAGTTCGGGCGCTGACAGGGTTGCAGATCGGGAGACCGCTGTTAGGCGCTTGATGTGACGCCACGACGACAACGCCAACGGCAGGCCAGTGCAATGGCAGTCCTGTGCCAATGTCCGTGTGGCGTGCTGCGATCGCGCACCCTGCTGGCCGTGCGCGCCTGTTAGCCACTTCATGACCAGTCCTGCGAGGCCCCAATGTCGTTCAGCCAGACAGCGCGCGAAGCGTTCGAGACGAAAGCCGCTGCCCTGCCCGACACGGACACGGTGGAGCACTGGAAGGCCACAGCCCGAGCGTGGTTTGAGGATCTGCGCGATCAGATCTGCGCGCGGTTCGAAGCGCTTGAGCAACTTGACACTGTGGCAGGACCTGTTCCCGGCGAGCACGGCCTGCGCGATCCAAGTGCCCTGCCACCCCAGACCTTCGAGCGCACTCCCTGGGAGCGCACCAATCACGATGGTGCAAAGGGAGGCGGCGGTGTCATGGGCATGATGCGCGGCGGGCGTGTGTTTGAAAAGGTCGGCGTGCACACGTCAACCGTCCACGGCACGTTCTCGCCGGAGTTTCGCGCACAGATCCCAGGGGCAAACGAGGACCCATCATTCTGGGCCTCGGGCATCTCGCTGATCGCGCACCTGCAGAACCCGAATGTGCCGGCCGTGCACATGAACACGCGCTTCGTGGTCACCGCGCGCGGCTGGTTCGGCGGCGGGGCGGACCTCACGCCGGTACTGGATGTTCGGCGCACGCAGGAGGACCCGGACACTGTCGCGTTTCATGCGGCGATGGAAAAGGCATGCGACGGACACGAAGTGGCTGACTATCCGCATCTGAAAGCGTGGTGCCGCGACTACTTCTGGCTCAAGCACCGCAACGAGGAGCGCGGCATCGGCGGCATTTTTTATGATTACCTGAACTCAGGCGACTGGCAGGCCGATTTTGCGTTCACGCAGGACGTTGGCCGCGCATTCCTCGACATCTACCCCAGGCTCGTCGAGACCAACGTCGCCACCCCCTGGTCCGCCGCCCAACGCGATGAGCAGCTCATCCGGCGCGGTCGCTACGTGGAGTACAATCTGCTCTATGACCGGGGCACGCTGTTCGGGCTCAAGACAGGCGGGAACGTCGACAGCATCCTGTCATCCATGCCGCCCGAGGTGAAATGGCCTTGAGCGGCCTCCGCATGCGGCAAGGCTACGTGGCGCCGGACCCTGCTGGTCGGGTGTTGGCGTCACCCACTGCGGCCCTTGCGTAACGCTTCCAACCGCAGAGCGATCCGTTGGGAGGTGGCAGCGGTCTCATCGCACTTGAGTTTGAGCGGATCGCCGATCGTGTGCGGGCCATCCGTTGTTTCAGGGCCTGCGTCGTTCAGCATCTCCCGTTCGCCCTCCGTCTCAGGCGGCCAGTCAACGCAGCAGCGGCGATACTTACGGCTCAGGGAGCCCCGTCGCCACCAAGGCGCTTCGCGCATGGTTGCCATGACCCGTTCACCCCACAAGATGCACTCAAGGGGCGAGTGGTAGCCGACGGCATGCTCGTCGAGGGGGCCGTTGCCTGACGCTTTTATACCTTGATCAGTCATAATGATTGTTCACGCAATAAAGGGTCTAGACCTCACAGAAGCGATTGAAGGCATGAGCGGTTAACATTGCGCTAACGGGCGCGGAATTGCTTGCGATAGACGCCCGGTGCGTCCTGCAGCGCGGATTGAATGTCACGCGTCGCTGCCACCTGCGCGGGCGACTGGGTCGTGCAAGTCACCTGCTGCGGGCTGCGCGGAATGGCGATGGCCTGCGCGATGGGCGTGCCTGCTGGGATCGTCCCGTGGAAGTCGGCTGCCGTCCACAGCGCCGGGAAATGAACCAGCCCGTTTCCAAAGCGGTCGCAGTCCACCCGCCCTGCCAATGTGTGGAACGGTGTGATGGGCCGGTTGAGCGGATGCATGAACAGCAGTGACCACCCTGGCGGCGTCTCCAGCGTCCAGAAGTTCGTGAACTTGAGCACAAGGCGCACGGCATCGCCGGTTGTCGCGAAGGGTGAGCCCGCAGCCTGTTCCGGCACGTGCACGCCGACGGGCGCACGCGTCATCAGGGTCTCTGGTAGTGTCGGAAAGGGCCAATCCCAACGCACCTCGGTGCCTTCCACGTGCAGGTCGCAGGCAAGCGGGATGAGCAGGCCCAAAGACAACGCGTCAACGAATGGCGGGCACTGCTTGAGCGTGCGCACCTCAGCGCCAGCCAGTGTCTCGCTGCCGGCGGCGGCGGGCATCTCCTTGAGCCAGGATGGCAAGCCATCGGCTGCAGGAACAGGCTTCGGCAGAAGACCCTCAAGTTCTGGATGGCACCGCGCTGTGATCGTGACCGGTGGGGGAACCGCGGCAGCAGACGGTGACGCCGCATGCGACCTTGGCGCTGTCCGGGCTTTGCCGTCGGTGCCGTCCGTCACCGCGCACGCTCTTCCCGGCGCAAGGCAAACGTGTAAAGCACGGCGGCTGCGACCGTGATCCCAATAATCACTGTGCCGATGGCGTTGATGATGGGCGGATGACCATTGGGGTTGCGCACCATCGCGCCAATTTCGGTGGCGAGCGTGCACGCACCGCCCTTGGCGAACATCGTGGTGTTGTAGTTTTCCATGGAGGCGAGAAACGCGATCACGGCGGCCGATGCAAGGGCGGGTGCCAGGAACGGCAGCGTGATGCGGCGGAAGACGCGGAATGGCGACGCGCCGAGATCGAGGGCCGCTTCCTCCTGGTCCTTGGGTTGGCGCTGGAGCCGGGCCATCAGGATCAACATCGGATATCCGGCGATGAAGGTGACCTGCGCAATAATGATTGTCGCAAGGCCGGCGTCCACGCCCAATTGGCGCCAAAACACAAGCGTCGAAAGCCCCAGCACGATGCCCGGCGCCAACATGGGCGACAACAGCACCCACCACAGAAATCCGGTGTATTGGGGCCGCAGCCGCGTCAGAAGAACCGCACCGGATAGCCCAAGCAAAAGGGCGAGCGGCACAACAGCGAGCGCCACGCGCAGTGAATTGGCAAAGCAATGGTTGATGCGGTCACGGTCGAGCGCGCGTAACACGTCATCCTGACGGATTTCGGCTTCCGGCATCCAGAAAAAGCGATACCACTTGTCCGTGGTGCCCTGCCAGTCGAGCGCGCTTGGCGGCGACACATCATTGAAGCTCGCCACGACCATCATGATGAGCGGCGCGAACATGAAAATGAGGAATGCCCAGGTGTAGGCTGTCAAGATCGCCTGGCTCGTGCGCGTTTCCAACCGATCCTCCCCTTATTCCCAACCCGTCCGTGACAGTCCGACCAACACCACACTTCGGCAAAGCGTCGCTCGGGGTCGCTGCGCTGGCTCAGACCCGCGCAAAATCGCGAATGCGTGCGCGCATGGCGAACATGAAGAGCGCAACGATCGCAAAACAAAGAAACATGAAAGCGAATGCATAGGCGGCGCCTACGGTCGAATTCTCACTTTCAAAGAATTTGTTATAGATCGTCTGGCTGAACCATTCGCTCTGAAGCCCGCGCGAGATAATCCGTGGCACTGAAAACGCCCCCGCTGCCAACATGAACGTGGCAATGCAACCCACTGCAATGCCCGGCTTGGTGTGCGGAATGACAATTCGGGTGTGCAGCCGCCATGTGGACGCCCCCAGGTCGCGCGCCGCTTCAATCTGCTCGCGCGGCAATGTGGACATGACGTTGGTGAGCGGAAAAACCATGAAGAGAATGTAGGTGTAGACGATCACCACAAAGACCGCGATGGGCGAACGTTTGAATTGGATGGCTTCGTCATTTGCGAGATTTATCAACCCCATCCAATCAAAGAGCTGATTGAGCACGCCTTGCGTCTCCAGAATGGAAACCCATGCATAGACGCGCATGATCTCAACGATCGCATACGGAATAAGCAGCGCGAGAAACAGCCAAGCCGCACGCTGCGGGCCGCTTGAAACCGCCAGATTGTAAGCGATCGGATAACACACGATGAGCGCCAGTGCCGTGGCAATGAGCGCATACCCGATGGTCATCAAGAGAGTGATCAGCCCCAGGCGCACATAGACTTGCCCGTCGCGCTCAACGCGCAGCCCCAGCAGGGATTGCACCTGAGGCCAGAATTGCGAAGCCTCGCGCTCGCGCGTCGCCTGCGTCATCGGGATGAGGATCGGCGAGACCAGCGCTTCGTAATTCTGAAGGCTGTAGGGAAATGCGCCGGCCTCGACCTCCAGAAGCTCCGCGCGCAGCTTTTCGGCAATTTCCGCGATGCGTTCAGCCGTGCCCATCTGCGTGTCGATCGGATCGGTATCGCGCACGGCGATGTCGTCCAGCCCGTAGACCGCGCGCAATGTGACGCTTTCGCTGGTGTCGTCGCGCACCAGTTTCACGGACGTGGTCGCGCGGTCGCACTGCAGAATGTAAGGGCGTTTGGCTTTTGCAGCGCCGCCGGTCGTCGTGCCGACGGACGGAACAGCCAGTCCTCCGCCGCCCAGCGATGGGATGGCTAGGCCGCCGCCGTTTGAGGGCGCGACCGGACGTGCGCTGCCGCCAAGAGACGGGATGGCGAGACCGTTGTTGTCAGATGGGGTGACCGGGCGGGCAGTGCCGCCGAGCGATGGCACGGCAAGCCCGCCGCTGTTGCTTTCGCGCCCGGCCGCGCGGGCATCAAAATCGCGGTAGGTCTGCAGCACCGACCGGCAGGTGAGCGCATCGGCCGCCAGCGTGCCAGCAATGGCGCTGTCCAGCTGTCGCTTGGGCGGCGTGATCGAACGCTCAACGATGGCAAGCTGCGGCGAGACGATCAGCAGAACGGCCCAGGCCGCGACGGCCACCAAAAATCCTCCGCCCAGAAGCCTCCCGTAGGCGCGGAAGAAATCAGACATGGTCGAGCATCTCCCGCCCGGTGGCTGCCAACGCGCCCTGTGGCAGGATCACGGTATCCTCGCAGGCAAAACCAATGCGCTGCTCGCCGGTGAGATCACGCCCCGCGCTGCCGGCATTGGTCAGGTGCATTGCGATGTCCTTGTCGCTGGCCTTCAGGAAGACGTTGACGAAGGGTCCTTCAAGGTCCCGGCGCACCACGGTCGCGTTCAACTGATTGCCATAGGGCTGCGCGCGCTGCGCCGTCGCCAGACCCATCTGCTCCGGACGGACAAAAGCAATGCCAGCGTCGCCGACGGCCAGGCCTTTCGGGTTGCGACCGAGGATGCGGCCGTGGGCCGTCTCCACCAGCGCCATTTCGCCGTCCACCTGCACGACCGGCCCGGCAAATGCGTTTGCCTCGCCAACGAAACTTGCAACGAAGGCCGTGGCAGGATCCGAATATATGGTGTCGCCAGTGCCCACCTGCTCCACCACGCCGTTGTTCATGACGGCGATGCGGTCCGACATGGTCAGCGCCTCACCCTGGTCGTGGGTGATGTAGATGAAGGTGACGCCGGTTTTCTTTTGAATGGCGCGCAATTCCGCGCGCATGTGCTGGCGCAGTTTGAGATCGAGCGCGGATAGCGGCTCATCGAGCAGCAGCACCGCTGGCTCCACGGCGAGTGCGCGGGCAACGGCGACGCGCTGGCGTTGGCCGCCCGAAAGCTCGGTGGGCTTTTTTTCCGCCTGCTCGCCAAGCGCAACGAGATCCAACAGCTCCAGCGCCTTTTCGCGCCGCTGGCGCCTGCCGACGCCGCGTGCCTCCAACCCGAATGCGACGTTCTCCCAAACCTTCATGAGCGGAAACAGCGCGAGGCTTTGGAAGATCAGTGCCGTCGGGCGGGCATTCGGGCCGATGCCGGCCATGTCCGTGCCGCCGATCCGGACGGTTCCTGAGGATGGCTCCACAAAACCGGATACCGTGCGCAGAATGGTGGTTTTGCCGCAGCCGGACGGCCCCAGAATGGAGAAGAACTCACCAGCCTCGACATGCAGGTCCGTCGGCTGCACTGCCGTGAAGCCGTTTGGATAGGTGATGGAGACGTTATCGAGTTCGATGTCTTTGCCGCGCATGGGGGCTCCGCAGCAGGGGAGGAAAATGATCGTAAGGTGAAGGTCAAAGCGGGGCACCGACGTCGGCGCCCCGCAAGAATGTTTCTCAGGTCAATGATCTCACGCAGCCAGATCAGGCGTTCGTGATGATCTCAACGAACTCGTTGCGGACCGGTGCAAAGAACGGCGTGTCCGCCTGCCACCACCACATGTTGCCGAGGACGTCAGCGCGGTAGACTTCGTTGAACTGGCGCTTGAACTCTTCCGACGCGAAGTTGGCAGCGCCCTGGACAGCGGAGTTGTAGCCCGTGTTGTTGGAGAACATGCCGCCCACTTCCGGCTGCAGCATGAAGTTGATGAAGGCCACGGCCTGCTCCTGGTTTTCTGCCTCGCGCAGCATGCCGATGGAGTCGAGCCAGGTGATGATGCCTTCTTTCGGCGCGCGGTAGACGATGTCGCCGTTCTCACGGTTGAGCAGCAGGCCCGTGGTATCCCACGTCTGGCCGATGACGCAGCCCGCTTCCTTGAACGCCGACGTGGCTTCCGTTGCGTTGTTCCAGAACGCACCGAAGTTGTCCTTGCGCTCCAGGATCCACTTGGTCACTTCGCCCCAAACGCGGCGCGCATCGTCCTCGGACTTGTAGACGTCGAGCATGCGGTTGGACTTCACCTCGCCGATGGCGTCGAGGTAGAGGCCCGTGCCCATGATGACCGACTTCTGGCGGAATGCGGCCTTGCCGGCAGCTTCCGGCTTCCAGAGATCGCCGAACGACAGGTCGGCGTCAGCAATGTTCATCTCTTTGCGGTTGAGCGTGATGCCCTCGGTGCCCCAGTCGAACGGCAGCAGGATCTGCTTGCCCTTGAACTGGCCGCC
>CAZGNQ010000058.1:0-15328 GCA_964527285.1 uncultured Hyphomicrobiales bacterium
AGCCAGTGGTTGTTGCGCCAGGACGGGTGGGGCGTGGGGATGACCGTGACCCGACGTTGCTCTCCGCCCGTGACGCTGTCGGCCCGGCCTCCAGCCACGCCGCAGGTGGACGCAAGGCGCACATCCTCCGGCGGGAGGGATTGAAAATCACGCCATCGGCCCACCGTTTCCGTCAGCGAGCGACCTGCCAGTGCCCCCAGATGCCAGCGCTGTGCGTAAGCGCCCACCAGGACCAGCAGGCGCAACTGGGTTAGGCCGGCAAACACGGCGTCCCGCCATGCGGGCGCGCACTCACGGCGTGGCGGGAGATCTCCGCCCTTGGCATCGTAGCCCGGAAAACAATGCCCCATCGGCACAATCGCGACCTGGCGGCGATCATAAAAAGCTGCATCGTCCATGCCGAGCCAGTCCCGCAGTCGGTCGCCCGATGGATCGCGGAAGGGAACACCGGCCTGATGCGCGCGGTTGCCGGCCGCCTGGCTGGCGATGCAGATGCGCGCCTCAGGGTGGAGCTGGAAGATGGGCCGCGGCGCATGCGGCAACGGCGCGCCCAGTGGTGCTTCCACACAGATCCGGCAAGCGGCCAGCCGCGCCGCCACCTCGTCCAGAGGGCTGCAGCGGCGGGCGGAGCAGCCGAGACCGCGTGCGGTCACTGCCCCTGCCCCCGGCTCATTTGCCCGCGCCATGCCGGCCTTTCGTTGGCCAGCCGGCACGCACATCGTCCGACTAGGACCATTGTCGCTCATCAAACAAGGCCAATCTGCACGCTGTCCGAGCGGCCTGGCCCGAGGTCGATCAGGCCGTACCGTTCAGTATGGCCACCGCGGGCCGCGCGTCGACCTTTGCCTTCCAGGCCGAAAGGTGCCCGCAGGTTTCAGGGATCTCAAGCTGGGCGACCTTGGCGAAATCGAGTGCAATCCACAGCGCGATGTCGGCAATCGAGAAATGCTCGCCTGCGAGGAACCCACCGTGGCTCAGCGCATTATTGAACATTTCCATAGTCTTCGGCGCCTTGGCTTTGTTCGCCTCGCCCCATTCTGCCACTTGCGGCACTTCACGCGCCGCCATGCGCGGATGGAGATGGCGGAAGGATTGGGCGATCTGCGTGAAGACTGTCAGCTCGACGCGGCGGTGCCACATCTCGACGGTGGCCTTTTCAACGGGCGTCGTGCCCATCAGTGCCGGCGCGGGCTGCGTCTCCTCGAAGTAGCGGCAGATGGCAACCGTCTCCGAAATGGCGGTGCCGTCATCGAGCACCAGCACGGGCACAGTGGCGAACGGATTGATCGCAAGGAACTCATCCTGGCGGTGCTGCATGCCGCCCAGATCCACCTCCTCGCCAGGCACTTCGATGCCCTTTTCAGCCAGGAAGAAGCGGACACGCCGCGGGTTCGGGGCAATCTTGGTTTCCAGCAGCTTCATTGTTGCTCTCCAGGGTGTGATCGGCCGCGAGCTGTCCTGCGAAGGTCTCAAGACCTGTCCCTACCTGCATCGTCGCCTGTCGTCACGTGCCGTGTCGGGTCATCGGATCACATCCTGCGGAGCGCACCCTTTGTGGTTCGGCCAAAACGGCGTAAGCCCGCGCCTCACACGAGCCGACACCGGAACAGCCATGCGATTGCCAGGGCGGATCGCCGCCACCATTGAAATCCTGAATGACATTGCTGCCGGGCGCCCGGCCAACGTGGCCCTCGCCGACTGGGGGCGCACGCACCGCTTTGCCGGCGCCGGGGATCGAGCCGCGATCGGAAACCTCACGTATGACGTTTTGCGCCGGCGGACCTCACTGGCTTGGGCCATGGGGGATGACGCGCCGGGGGCTGCGGTGGCGGCCGCCCTGGTCGCCGAATGGGGGCTTACCCCGGATAATGTCGGGGCAGCGTTTGCCGATCCGACACACGGGCCCGGAGCGCTCGACGCAGCCGCGCTCGCAGCGTTGGCGCAACTGGCCGGCGCAGATGGCGAGGCGGCGGTTGAGCATCCTGACGATGATCTTGCTGGGGCGGCCGCCCGCGCCGACGTGCCGGAATGGCTTTGGCCGCAATTCGCCGACGCGTTCGGGCAGGAGGCGCTCGCCGAGGGCCAGGCGCTTGCGTCCCGGGCGCCGCTCGATCTGCGGGTGAACACGCTCAAATCGGACAGGGCGCGCGTGATGAAGGCCCTGCTGCGTGATTTTGGTGCTCGCCACCCGCTCATTGAGGGACCACTGGCCGACACCGCCGTGCGTTTTTCAGCGTCGCAGGGGCCAGGCCGTACGCCCAATGTCCAGACCCACGCGGGCTATCAGAAGGGTCACTTCGAGATCCAGGACGCCGGCAGTCAGGTCATGTGTGCGCTCGTGAACGCGCAGGCGGGGGAGCAGGTGCTGGACCTGTGCGCGGGCGGTGGCGGCAAGACGCTGGGGCTGGCGGCAGCGATGGGCAACACCGGGCAGATTTATGCCTACGACATCGATCGCACGCGGCTGGCGCCGATCCATGCCCGCCTGTCACGCGCCGGCGTGCGCAACGTGCAGGTGATCTCCCCCGCTCCCAGCCGGCCCGCGGCCGAGGGGGCGGTCAGCGGGCCTGCGGAACTGGAAGGTCTGATCGGGCGCATCCACAGGGTGGTGATCGACGCGCCGTGTTCGGGCTCCGGTGTCTGGCGGCGCCGGCCGGATGCGAAATGGCGTCTGAGCCCGCAGGCCCTGGAGGAGCGTCAAGCCGAGCAGCGTGCCATCCTGCGGCTTGCGCGCCACTATGTGCGGCCGGGCGGGCTGTTGTGTTACATCACCTGTTCCGTGCTTGCGTGCGAGAACGAGAACCAGATCGCCACTTTTCTGGATGATAATCCGGACTTTGAGCTGCTGAGCTGCGAAGAGGTCTGGCGCGAGCGCTTCGGCTTTGATGCACCGCAGCCGTGGTCGGCCGATGCGATGACGGTGACGCTGACACCGGCTGCGACAGGAACCGACGGCTTCTTTTTTGCCGTCATGGAGCGAATGGCGGCGTAACGCGCGTGGCCGCTGACGACGGCTGCGTCGCGGCGTGACAAACAGCGCGACGTCGAGATGGATCGACGGCCCAGGCGATGGCGTAGGTACGGACACGACCAAAGTCGTACGAGTCATGCCAATCGCGAGGAGGCCTATGTCCACCGCTCACGAAACTGCGTCAGCCGCCCCGTTCAACCGCGTCCAGGTGAGCGGTGAGGGCGGCAACCCTGTCCATGGCGGGCGGCAACTCAAGGCGTTGGCCGTTTTCGCTGCGATCACCTTCGGCGTTGCCCTCTTCGGCGGGATGTTCAGCCCGACGGGCGAAGCCGGCGAATGGTACGAGAGCATCAACAAGCCGGCCTTCACCCCGCCGAACTGGGTTTTTCCCGTCGCCTGGACCATCCTTTACGCAATGATCGCCGTGGCCGGCTGGATGGCCTATAAGTTCGAAGGGGCAATCTCCCCGCTTGTTGCGGCATGGGGCGCCCAGAGCATCTTCAACGCGGGCTGGAGCGTGATCTTCTTCGGGCTGCAGAACCCGCGCGTGGCCATGTTTGAACTTGTCTTTCTCTGGATCAGCATTGCCGCCTTCATCGTGCTCGCCTGGAAGCCCGTGCGGCGCGCTGCCTACCTGTTCATACCTTATCTTGCGTGGGTAACGTTTGCCGGCATGCTCAATCTGGCGATCTGGCAGATGAACGGCTAAGTCGTCGGCCCTGCGCGAGGTGCGGACCATCAGAACTGCCAAAACGTGCGCAGTCCGCGCCAATCGGAGGGTATGACCTATGACAACGGTTCCCGCGTCGGGCGGACAGACCCCAGAGGCCGCGACCGTCCACGGCGACCACGCCGAGACAATCCTGATTGTGGATTTCGGCAGCCAGGTGACGCAACTGATCGCGCGCCGTGTCCGCGCGGCGCAGGTGTACTGCGAGATCGTGCCGTTCGATCAGGCGGCAGCGGCGGCAGAGCGCCTCAAGCCCATCGGCGTCATCCTGTCGGGCGGCCCGGCCAGCGTGCTCGATGATGGGGCGCCGACGCTTGCGCCAGCGCTCATCGAACGGGGCACCCCAATCCTTGGTATATGCTACGGTCAGCAGACCCTGGTGACGGCGTTGGGTGGAAAGGTGGATGCCAGCACCGGGCGCGAGTACGGCCGCGCGACCATCGAGGTGATGGCCGACAGCCCGTTCTTTTCCTCGATTTGGCCAAAGGGCACGCGCCATCAGGTTTGGATGAGCCATGGCGACGGCGTGTCGGCCTTGCCGGAAGGCTTTGAGGTGATCGCCACATCCAGCGGCTCGCCCTACGCGGTCATCGCGGATGAGCAACGGCGCTATTATGCCGTCCAGTTCCATCCGGAGGTGATCCACACGCCCCAGGGCGGCGCGCTTTTGGAGAACTTCGTGCGCGACGTTTGTGGTGCCGAAGGGCGCTGGTCGATGGCGTCGTTCCGAGATGAGGCGGTGCAGCAGATCCGCGCCCAGGTCGGCGATGATCGTGTGATTTGCGGTCTTTCAGGCGGCGTCGACAGCGCCGTTGCCGCCGTTCTGATCCACGAAGCCATTGGCGATCAGCTCACGTGCATTTTCGTGGACCATGGCCTGTTGCGCAAGAATGAGGCGAACGAAGTCGTTGGCCTGTTCCGTGACAGCTACAACATCCCGCTGGTGCACGTGAACGCGGGCGACCGCTTTTTGGGCGCGCTGGAGGGCGTCAGCGATCCTGAAGCCAAGCGCAAAATCATTGGCGGCTTGTTCATTGAAGTGTTCGAGGCCGAAGCTGCAAAGCTGGGCGGTGCCGATTTTCTTGCGCAGGGCACGCTCTATCCCGACGTGATAGAAAGCGTGTCCGTTTCTGGCGGTCCGTCAGCCACCATCAAGTCACACCACAATGTGGGCGGCCTCCCGGAGCGTATGGATTTGAAATTGCTCGAGCCATTGCGCGAACTCTTCAAGGATGAGGTCCGCGCTCTCGGGCGCACGCTGGGTCTGCCCGACGCCTTCGTCGCGCGCCATCCGTTTCCGGGCCCGGGCCTTGCGATCCGGATGCCCGGCAAAATCGAAGCGGGGCGGCTCGATGTGCTGCGCGAGGCCGACGCGATCTTCATTGAGGAAATTCGCAATGCCGGACTTTACGACGCAATCTGGCAGGCTTTTGCGGTTTTGCTGCCGGTCCAGACCGTCGGTGTGATGGGCGACGCCCGAACCTACGAAAGCGTTTGCGCGCTGCGGGCCGTGACAGCCGTGGATGGTATGACGGCGGAGAGTTATCCGTTCGACGCGCATTTCCTGAACGCCGTCGCGACCCGGATCATCAACGAGGTGCCGGGCATCAATCGCGTGGTCTACGACGTGACATCCAAGCCTCCGGGGACGATTGAGTGGGAGTAGGGAGCCGGTCCGGCCCTGCGTGTTCCACCTGACCGCTGAGCGTAGCAAGTGGCGGCCATGATGCTGGTGGCGCGCCGTCACGCAGGCGGCCCAACACTTGAACGCGCAGCGTGTGCATGCTATGTTCTTGGGAACGATGGAGGTGATGATGTTTCGCGAAGATAAAGAGACAAACTGAACCAAGTATAGACGGGCAAACGTCTGCACGCCCCGCGATTTGTGCGACACCAAGTGAGTGTTGGCGAGGTCATTGGCAAAAACGGTCGCTCGTAGAATGTTGGCGGTTTTGGCGGCGTGGCAACTCTGGGTGTCCGCCGCCTTTCTTTTTTGCTTGACGACCTTGCTACATGTTATTGCGATATTATTGGGCATTTGGCCGACACCACTTGGCTGCGCGAATTTTATCCTCCTTAATTCATTGCTTGCATGGTTTCTTCTTGATCTGTCTGTGTCACGCCGCCAAATCTACGAATTTTTTGGTTTAGTCGAAGATGTCATCAAGCCGGAGGTTCGGTTTGCCCGCAAAGTCGCCCTCCTGACCTGCGTCCTTGCAGGCGTAGCGGCAACGGTGATAGCCGTGGTGAAGCGGGATCATTCGCCAGCAGACGCACCCGCAATCTTCATTCCAGAGCCTGCTTACAACTCAATCGTGCTTTTGACTGGCATATTTATCGCTGCCTTCGGATGGATGTATACTGGATTTCAGGCCGAAAAAGCTTACCGCGTCACACAAACGCTTCAGACAATTCGTGACCAATTATATGGCGACTATCTTGCAACAATCTACCTGAACATGTCGACTCTCATCTCCCACGCCCGCGCCGAGAACGGACTGCATAAAAACAAATTCTGCCGGTTTCAGTTTTTCGCCTCCGATTGCGCTCTTTGCCAAAGCACAAACGACCGCGAAACGCGCCAGATCAAACGCTCGAATATCTCGTTGATCAGTTTCTGAATGCGCTTGATCAGGTCGCTCTCGGCGTGCGCCAGGGAGAGCTCGACAAACAAACAGTGGAACTGACTTTACGCCCGCGCTTCGTCCGTCATGCGCATCCCTTCGCTCACTATATTGCGGTTACAACCCGTGCCAGCTCTGATCGGCAGACAAGGCGACCGCGCGCACAAACGCGGACGTGGGAGCACATGCTTTGGCTCCTGACGAAACTTACCGTTGATCCGGCGAATGATCGCGTCGATCCAGCCCAGTTCGTTCGACCGCCGGTGCACGAACGGGATAAAAAAAGGCCGGGCTGAACTGCCCGGCCGCTCACGCGAGTGCGGTGATAGATCGTTCGCGCTTAGTACACGCGCACCCGGACCGGTCCAACGCGGACGCGGACACGCGGGTGATGACGGTAGTAGCGGCGCTTGTAATAACGGCGCTTGTAGTACCGACGCTTGTAGTACGGGCGGTAGCCGTAGAGATGGCGGCGGCGATAGTGGCGGCGATACTTCCGGTAGCGGCGTGCCCGGTGGTAGTGACGATAGCGGCGGTAGTGCACGCGCTCGACGATGGCATCTGCGGCTTCCGCCGATGTGGATTTGACGACGTCGCCAATGGCCGCCGGGCTGGCTGCCACGGACGACACGCTTGCGGCGATCGCGAACCCGAGGGCTGCGACCAGCAGCGCGACGCGACGCAGCACGCGCCCCGTGAACTCCTGGATCAACATGGTCCAACTCCTGTTTACAGTCTCAGCAACACGAGTGGCCGGCACAGTCCCTCCCGGCCGCTCCAGGGCGTTGAAAGCCGACTTTGTTCGCCAACCCACTGCACGGCCGTCCCCCGCGTCGGCGGACAGGGTGATCCAGAGCGGCAAATTGGTTCCACTTTCAATTCCTGACGCTGGGACAGTAGCAAATTGTCTGGCCGGTCTGTAACCGCCTGTTGCAGATTAAATTGTTCAAATTGCAACGTTTAATTCCCGTCGCTTCGTAATTGTGGCGTGCACGTTCACTTGGCATTCAGGAAACTTGTCAGTCGGGCGACAGGGCGCGTATAGGCCACCCATGAGCTGGCTGGTCCGTTCCGCTGACGGAGCCGGCCGGCATGCGGGGAGACCGATATGACACTGTTTTTGACCGGCATCGCCCTGTTCATCGGCGCGCATTTGATACCGGCGTTGCCGGGTCTGCGGGCACGGGTGGCGGGCCATGTCGGCGACAATGGCGCCAAGGGCGTGGTGGCCATTCTCGCACTCGCAGGGCTGGTGGCCATCATCTACGGCTATCGTCCCGCGCAAGCCAGTGAGATCGGCGGCATGCTTGTCTGGAGCCCGCCCGACTGGACCCGCCACATCGCATACCTGCTGATGGTGCCGGTGTTCCCGCTGTTCGTGGCGTCCTACCTGCCGGCCGGCCACATCACGGCCCGGGCCAAACACCCGCAGATCCTGGCTGTCAAATTGTGGGCCGCGGCCCATCTGCTGGTGAACGGATTGTTGGCATCGGTGATCCTGTTTGCCGCGTTGCTCGCGTGGGGCGTGTTTGATCGCATCTCGTTGAAGCGTCGGGATCGCGCCGCAGGTGTCGTTCACGTGGCAGGTGACTGGCGCAACGACGCCATTGCGGTGTTCCTGGGTCTCGCCACGCTGGTCTGGTTCATACTGGAGGGGCATGAATGGATTGTCGGCGTGGGCCTGCTCGCGTGATCGGGGTTCGCGGAAGTGGCACGCCCTGACCGCCAGCGCGCCTTTGTCGATCCGTGGGCTGTGGCGGCAGGGGACCGCGACCCGGCTGAAGTCGCCCTGAGCGCGGTTGGGCGGATCGTGGCACTCGCCGTTCGTCCTGCCCGCCGTGCGCCCATGATGTCCTGTCAGGCTCTTGCGGTCCGCGCGGATGGCACACTGGAGGGCGGCGGTGTTGTCGACCACAAGGGTGTGCGCCTGCCGGAGCGCGCCATCACGCTCATGGCCGCAGAGGATTGGTCCGCCGCGCTCTCAGAACTGAGCCTCGATCCCGATGCGCCTCCGCCACCTTGGACCGTACGCCGTGCGAACGTTCTGATCGAAGGTCTGCGGTTGCCGCGTGCGCGAGAAGCCATCCTCGACATCGGCCCTTCTGTGCCCGAAGCGAACACTGACTTCGGGTCAGTGAGGCTGGAGATCACGCGGCCAACATCGCCTTGCCGGCGCATGGACGAGGCCGTGCCCGGTCTTCTGCGCTCCCTCGCGCCGGGATGGCGCGGTGGTGTGACGGCGCGTGTTCTGGTGCCAGTTCCGTTGTCAGGGCGCATCCACGTCGGCGATACCGTGCGCATCCAGTCGAGCCCACCGGAACGCCAGCGCCGGCTGCCATGAGCGTGGGCACACGCTCGCCGTGCTGACATATTGCGGGTTGCGGCACGACACAGGCCGCCCCCGCCCGCATCCAACAACGAAAGGCTAGCCCATGTCTGTTCAGAAGCCGCAAAAGCGCATCAGCGCACCGGACATTCTGGCCCGCAAGGGCGGCGAGCCGATCGTATCGCTCACGTCCTACCATGCGCATACGGCGGCGCTGGCGGACCCGCATGTGGATTTCCTGCTCGTCGGAGACAGCCTCGGCATGGTGATGCACGGTTACGAGACGACCGTGCCGGTCCCGCTGGAGCTGATGATCATGCACGGGCGCGCCGTCGTGCGAGGGGCCCACCGGGCGCTCGTTGTCGTCGACATGCCGTTCGGCTCCTACGAGGAAAGCCCAAGCGTCGCCTTCCGCAATGCCGCGCGCGTGATGAAAGAGACCGACTGCGGCGCCATCAAGCTGGAGGGGGGCGCGCGCATGGCCGAGACGATCGCGTTCCTCGTTGCGCGCGGCATCCCGGTGATGGCGCATGTCGGCCTGACGCCGCAGTCGATCAACGTGTTGGGTGGTTTCAAGGCGCAAGGACGCGAACGCGAGCAGTGGGCCGCCATCGAGGAGGACGCCAAGGCCGTGGCCGACGCAGGGGCTTTCGCCGTCGTGGTTGAGGCCGTAGCTGAGCCTCTCGCCCGGCGGATCACCGAGGCCGTGCGTATCCCGACAATCGGCATTGGCGCCTCGGCCGCGTGTGATGGCCAGATCCTGGTGATGGAGGATATGCTCGGGCTCAGTCCGCGCGTGCCGAAATTCGTCAAGGAATTCGGCTCGGTTGGCGACGTGATTTCCAGTGCCATCGAGGGCTATGCCGAAGCGGTGCGCGCGCGTGACTTCCCAGGGCCCGAGCACGTTTATGCCGAGGTGAAACGCTGACGCGGGCTGCCGCGCCGCGTGGCGACCGGCCACTGGAGCGTGCCTGAAGCGTGTATGGAGCGGGTTGGGGGCGTGCTTGCGCGATACACGCGAGACAAAAGGCCGGCAGCGGTTGGCCGTGTTTCGCGCACGCCATTGACCCGCCTCGGGCGACCTCATACTTGCTTGCGCGCCAATGTCCGGCCGCATCACCCATCGCGGCGCCAGCCGGGCACTGTGGGTCTCGCCAATTGTCACCAGAGGGCCCGTGGCCGACGGCTTCGCCCGCGGCCCGAATGCCCAATCCCAAACCGAACCGCGCACGAAAGACACCTCAATGGTCGAAGGCGATATCTTTCGCGAAGTCGAAGAAGAAATGCGCCGCGAGCGCATGGCTGCGCTTTGGGACAAGTACGGGGTCTATGTCATCGGCGCGGCCGTTGCTGTGATTGTCGGTGTGGCGGGATATCAGGGCTACCAGTATTTCGCTGCCCGTTCGGCACAGCAGGCGAGCTTGGCCTATGAAGACGCAGCCCAGCTGATCACCCAGGACAAGACGCAAGAAGCCATCGACGCCTTTCGGACACTCGCCGACGATGCCCCGGCAGGATATGCCACGCTGGCCCGTCTGCGCAGCGCGTCGCTGCACCTCGCGAACGACGACAAGGAAGCGGCACTCACGGCATACGAGGCGGTGGCACAGGATCGCAGTGCCGAGGACGCCTTGCGCACCCTTGCGCGCATGCGTGCCGCCATCATCAAGCTGGACCTGGGCCGCACGGATGAGCTGACCACCGACCTCGCGCCGCTTGCCGTCGCCGGCAATCCCTGGCGGCACACCGCGCGTGAGCTTCTGGCGGTGGCCGCGCTTGAGGACGGGCGCACGGCGGACGCCGAGGGCTATTACAACGAAATTTTTTCCGACGCTGAGACGCCTGCCAGTCTGCGTCAGCGCGCTCAGGACGGCTTGCAGCTCATCGTGAGCATTGACGCGCGCAAGGCGGGTGAAGAGGCCGGCGACAACGTTGGCGAAGAGGCAGAGGCGCAAGGTGACGGGGCCGGTGACCCAGCGCCGGGAGAACCGGAAGCCCCCGACGCCGACGCCGACGCCAATGACGGCGACACACCACAAGCTGGCGCGCCCGAGACGGACGATGCTGGACCAGAAACCGCCGGAGCCGAGGCGGCCGCAGACGGTACCGCAGGGGTTGCGCCGGACGACGATGGGGCTTCTGCCGCCGATGGGGACGCCGCGACGCAGACGGACACCGAAGCCGCTGTTGGTGGGTCTCTTGCCGGCCAAAGTGAACCCGCCAGTGCGCCGGAAGAACCGCAGGCCGGTGAGGTGAGCACCACATCCGAGGCCGACGCAGATGCCGCTTCTGCTGACTCTGCTGACACTGAGGCGGATGCCGCTTCGGGCGACACAGAAGCGGATGCTGCGCCCGCCCAGCCGGCGCCGGATCAGGAGGCGGATGGCCAAGAGCCGGATGACAGCGCGTCCGCAACGCCGGCGCAGGCCTCCGAAAACTCGGCACCCGACGATGGGACAGCACCAGCGCAATCGCGCGACACGGACGGCTAAAGCGGCACGCCGACGGCCCTCTGGCGTGACGCAGGCTGCTGCGAGCCGTCGCGGGCCAGAGCCGGCGGGTGCGGGCCGGTGTAGGATTGTGTGGCGGTCGGCTGCTGCGGACCTGCCGGTTGTGCGCCCGCAGGTCGGCGGCAGATCGCTGCCGCGGGCACACCCGGTTTTCCCCACTGTGCGCCAATGTGCCGTCACGCTTTCGCCGCCGGTGCATGATCGGCCATAACAGGTTGCAACAGCGCGTGATTCGCTTTCCCGCGGCGCGTGGCGACTTGAGGTGACGGACATGGCGCAACACAAGCCGATGCGGTCTGCCAGACACATAGAGCCGCGAGGGCACAGATGGGCATGGTCTGCCGGCGTTGTGCTGCTGGCAACCGGGCTCCTCAGCGGGTGCTCCGGCGGACTTGGCCTGCCGTCCGTGTCGGACCTTAATCCGTTCGGCTCAGAGGAAGAGGCCCGCTTGCCCGGCAAGCGTGAGCCCATCTTGACCCGCGATACGGGCCTGACGGGCAGCCTGAGCGCGGCCGACGAAACCATCACCTTGGCAGCGCGCGTCACCAATGGGGAGTGGACCCAGCCGGGTGGTGCCCCCAACAACGTGCCGGGCCACCTTGAGCTCTCGGCAACGCCGCGCCGCATCTGGAGCGCCGACGCCGGAAGCGGCTCGAGCTCGGAAGGCAAGCTGATCGCCAGCCCGATCGTCATGGGCGGGCGCGTTTTCACGCTTGATTCTGAGGCGCAGGTTTCGGCGTTCTCGGCTTCGGGTGGCAGCCAGGTCTGGCGCACGTCCCTGGTTCCGGAAAACGAGGACGAGGAAGAAGGTTTTGCCGGCGGCATCGCAGGTGAAGGCGGACGGATTTACGCCGCAACAGGCTTTGGCACGGTCGCGGCCCTCGACGCCGGCAACGGCACGCTCATCTGGAGCCAGAAGATCGGCATCCCGATCCGGTCATCGCCAACGGTCGCCAACGGCAAGGTGTTCGTTCTGGCGACAGACGGGCGTGTGTTCGCGATGGCCACGGCGGACGGCGCCACGGTCTGGCGCACCCGCGGCGTGCCGCAGACGGGCGGCATTCTCGCCAACACGAGCCCTGCCTACGGTGATGGCGTCGTCATCGTTCCCTACCCGTCAGGCGAGATCATCGCCTATGACCCGGAAAGCGGTAATCCGCTGTGGACGGACTCGCTTGCCCGCAGCCGCTCCTTTTCCGCCTTCACATCGAAGAGCGACGCCGCGCGTCCTGTCATTGATGGCGACACCGTCATCGCAGCCGGCCACGCTGGACGCCTGATTGCCGCCAAAGCGCGGACGGGCGAGCGGCTATGGAGCCAGAATGTCGGCGGCATCCAGATGCCCTATGTCGCCGGCAACGTGGTTTATGTGGTCGACACCACCGGCCGGCTTTTGGCCATCTCGCGCGACAGCGGTGATGTGCTGTGGGTCGCGCAATTGCCGGGCGAAGGGCGCTGGTTCGGCCCTGTCCTTGCGGGCGATCAGGTCTGGGTGGCATCGTCCAAGGGCAAGCTGGTCGCGCTTTCGGCGAAAGCAGGCACGGTCAACACGCAGCAGGACCTCGGCGATGAGGTGTTCATTTCGCCCATCGTTGCGGGCGGGCAGATGTACGTGCTGACGGACAGTGCGCGGCTGCTGGCCCTGCGCTGATCGGTGCGGCGCGCCGGGCAAGCGCGGTGGGCTGGCTCCCGGCAAGGTCGCTGACGCTGGCGGCCTCGCGCTGATTGCGCTTGCTTTTCGCGCATGTCCGGCGCAGCCAAGCGGATCACGTCCATAAGATGTTGTTTGCGTTGCCGGCGATCGTCGGGCAGCGACGCCTCTTTTTCGTTTTGACCCGGTCCCATGCCCTCTCGTTCCCGCCGCCGCGACGACGGCGACATGATCATTGAGCCGAACCGCGAGGGCGTTTTGCCACCGCGTGTGGCTGTCGTAGGCCGGCCGAATGTCGGCAAATCAACGTTGTTCAACCGTCTGGTGCGTCGCAAGCTCGCCCTCGTCGACAAGACCCCTGGCCTGACGCGCGACCGACGCGAGGCACAGGCTGATCTCGGCCCCTGGACCATCACGCTCGTTGACACCGCCGGCCTTGAGGAAGGCGACAGCGGCTCCATCACGGCCCGTATGCGCGCCCAAAGCGAGGTCGCCATCCACGAAGCCGATCTGGTCATGTTCGTCATCGATGGACGTGCGGGGGTTGTGCCGGGCGATGAGGTCTTTGCCGCGCTGGTGCGTGACACCGGTCGACCGGCGCTCTTGGTGGTCAACAAATGCGAAGGCCGTGACGGCTTGGACGGGGCATACGATGCGTTCCGTCTGGGTATGGGGGACCCGGTGGCGATCTCGGCTGAGCACGGCGATGGTATGGGCGAACTGGCGCGGGAGCTGACCGAAAAGCTCGATGGATTGCTGGCTGACGGTGCGCTTGTGGAGGTGGCGACGGGGGACGATGGGGACGCGATTTCGCTGCCTGATGGCGACGGCGTCTCATCTGCGCCCGATGGCGATGCCGATGCCCTACCAGAGCCACCCGATGCGCCTGATGTGGCAGCCGATGACGGCAAATGGCGCGATCGACCGCTGAAGGTTGCCATCGTCGGGCGGCCGAATGCTGGCAAATCAACGCTTGTCAACGCGCTGATCGGCGATGAACGCATGATCACGGGCCCCGAGGCCGGCATCACGCGCGACACCATCGCCGTCGATCACCGCTGGCTCGACCGGAGCATCAAGCTCTTCGACACGGCGGGTCTGCGCCGCAAGTCGCGCATCCACGAAAAGCCCGAGCAGTTGTCCGTCGGTGACGCATTGCGCGCGGTGCGCTTTGCAGAGGTGGTCGTGCTGCTGATGGATGCGGACAACGCGCTGGAAAAACAGGATCTCGCCATCGCCGACCTGGTGGCCCGGGAGGGCCGGGGGCTCGTGCTTGCGGTGAACAAGTGGGACACCGTTGAGGACCGCCAGTCCCGCCTCCACCACTTGCGTCTGGAGGTGGAGCGGCTGCTGCCGCAAGTCCGTGGCGTACCGATTGTCACGCTGTCGGCCATCCGCGCGACGGGCCTGGACCGGCTGCAGCGTGCGGTGCGCGAGGTGGAAGAGACGTGGAACCGCCGCATTGCCACAGCGACGCTCAATCGTTTCCTGGCTGAGGCGACGGCGATCCACACGCCCCCGGCCGTTCATGGCAAACGCGTGCGCCTGCGCTTCATGACACAATCGAACGCCCGGCCGCCCACGTTCATTGTGTTCACGACCCGGCCGGATGCGGTGCCGGAAAGCTATCTGCGTTACCTCATCAATGGCCTGCGCGATGGTTTTGACCTGTGGGGCGTGCCGGTCCGCATTCACTTGCGTAAAGGCAAGAACCCCTATGCGTGATGTCCCGAACCGATGGCGGCGCTGACGCAGCGCGCGGTGAGGAGTGAAGCGTGTCGCCTGAAATCTGGTTTTACCACTGCGAGCGAAAGTCCGTCGACGAGGTGCTGCCCACGCTGCTTGAAAAGACCGTGGAGCGCCAGTGGCGGGCTGTCGTGCATGCTGGATCGGCGGACCGCGTGGCGTTTCTCGATCGCCATCTCTGGACGTGGCGCGAAGAAAGCTTCCTCCCTCACGCCAGTTCTGTCGGCAAGGCGCAGGAGGCGGCGGCCGGTGATCCTTGGCTGGCGCGCCAGCCAATCGTCGTGACCGATGCGCCGATCAATCCCAATGGCGCGCAGGTCCGCTTCGCGCTCGATGGCACGCCGGCAGCGCCAGAGGCGATGCGCGACATGGCGGATTTGGAGCGAGTGATATTCCTGTTTTCCGGCCGCGAGCCGGCGGAGTTGGACAATGCCCGCCAGCAATGGAAGGCGCTCAAGAAGCAAGGCGCAAAGCTCACCTACTGGCAGCAGGATGAGGGCGGGCGCTGGGCGAAAAAGGCCTGACCCTCCCCGGCGCCAAGGGCCAAAAGACAAAAGAGCAGCGTCGCGTAGGCTTTCTTTTAACGCGCCCCTTCGGGGCCCGATCCGCGGCTCAGCCGCGGCGCCCAGGCGGGCGCTCAGCGTCGCTGCGCTCGCTGAAGTGGAAACCCGAAACACGGCAGAGGCCTCAGTTCTAGGCTTCACTAGGCAGCGCAGCGTAGGCTTTCTTTTAACGCGCCCCTTCGGGGCCCGATCCGCGGCTCAGCCGCG
>CAZGNQ010000059.1:0-15281 GCA_964527285.1 uncultured Hyphomicrobiales bacterium
CAAGGTGTTTTTCGACCCCTGCGTCCCCTACGGCCTGCAGTTCGTGCCGTCACACCTGATGAGCGAGACGATCGGCGCCGGCTCGAGCCCGATGCCGGCCCTGCTCAAGCTGGACGAAGGCCGCGATGGCGCTGGCGCGAGCCCGGACCAGGGCAAGCTGAAGACGCTCGTGGGTCCTGGAGGCCGAACCGCCGGCAAGGATCTCGTGGCGTTTCCGCCGCAGCCAGCGCTTGAGGATGTTGCCGCGCAAGGCGACGGCAAGGTCACGGCGCTCAAGGCCGAACGGTCCGGCGAGAACGCCACGCCTCAGGCGGATCAACCGGCTGCAGCGTCCGACGACGACGCGGCCGAGGACGAGGCTGCAAATGGCGCCAATGTGCTGAGCCTGGACGCATTCCGTAAGAAATAGGGCCAAGGCCGGCGATTGGCATTTGACGAGGCGAGTGGTGCGGCGCTGCAAAGCTCTTCGCCACTCAGTTCATCGGCCGCCGGCCCGGATGCTGCGCGGCGATCGCCTCCCCCGCGCAGCGCCGACAGCCGAACCGACAACTTGACTTGAGCGCCACCTGTGCTGTCTGCGGTGATCCCCGACCGCCCACAACAGGAGGCGCCGCCCGTGTCCGATCTCAGCCCCATTCTTGAGCGCAATCGTCGCTGGGCTGCGGAGCGAACGGCACAGGACGCCGGCTATTTCCAGCGCCTCTCCGAGCTGCAGACCCCAGAAATCCTGTGGATTGGCTGCTCGGACAGCCGCGTGCCAGCCAACACCATCACAGGCCTTGAGCCGGGTGAGGTGTTCGTCCACCGCAACGTTGCCAACGTCGTCTACGCGGCGGACATCAATTGCATGAGCGTCATTCAGTTCGCCGTTGAGGCCTTGAAGGTGCGCGACATCATCGTTTGCGGTCACTACGGCTGCGGCGGCGTGCGCGCTGCTCTGGAGGGCCGTCAGGAAGGCCTGATCGATCACTGGCTTGAGCCCATCCGCACCATCGCGGGCCACCATGCGGACGAGCTGGCCGAACTGGGCGACGGGCCGGCGCGCGTCAACCGCATGTGCGAACTTAACGTTATGGCGCAAGTGGAACATGTTGCTGAAAGCCCGATCCTGCACAGGGCTTGGGAGCGCGGGCAGACGGTCGCCGTCCATGGCTGGGTCTATGGGCTGCGCGACGGGCTTTTGATGGATCTGAACTGCACCCGGACGCACCACCGCTCCGCCTGAGGGGCAACTGACGGGCCGGCTTGGGCGGGCAACCGTCCAGACTGTGGTCCAGCGTGCCCACAGGGCCGGTCCGTCCGGCGGTGGGCGACGGCCGGTGCGCTCATCTCCACAAATTCCGCGTGCGGTGCATTGTCATTGTGCAGTGCGGTACTATGTCCCCGCGAGCGCTGCGGCCCGATTGCGGACCGCGCGCTGACGGCAGGCGAGCACGGCGGGGCTGACACGGGCATGGGTTCATTTCTTGATCTGGCGCTCACCAATCTGACGTCGCCAATGATCCTGTTTTTCGCGCTCGGCATCGCTGCGGCGCTGGCCCGATCCGATCTCAACATCCCCGAAGCCATCGCCAAGGGGCTTTCGATCTACCTGATGATGGCGATCGGCTTCAAAGGCGGCGCCAGCGTTGCGGCGCATGGCGTGGACGTTACGCTGGTGCTCGCGCTGCTCGCTGGCGTGGTGCTGAGCGCGGCCATGCCGCTCATCGCATTCCGACTGCTCCAGGCGACCACGGCCCTCCCCCGTGTCGATGCCGCCGCCGTTGCGGCTCATTTCGGCTCGATCTCAATCGTCACGTTCCTCGCCATGACGCAGGCGCTGCAGACCGCCGGAATTGCGCATGAGGGGTACATGGTGGCCGTGGCCGCCGCGATGGAAACGCCTGCGATCATCGTTGCGCTGTGGTTGGCGTATTCGGGCGGTCGCGCGCGCGGCGGCGAGGATGCGGCGCCCGGCGCCGGTGGTCTCGA
Organism: uncultured Hyphomicrobiales bacterium; assembly: GCA_964527285.1. GTDB lineage: Bacteria > Pseudomonadota > Alphaproteobacteria > Rhizobiales > CAZGNQ01 > CAZGNQ01. The sequence continues at coordinate 1,972 of CAZGNQ010000059.1, forward strand.
TGCCAGCACGCTGCGCGAAATCTTCCTCAACGGCTCCATCGTGATGCTCGTGGGCGCATTCGTCATCGGCATGGTGACCGGGTCGGAGGGACTGGAGACGCTCTCGCCGTTCATCGTGGCGCCGTTCAAGGGCGTGCTCTGCCTGTTCCTGCTCGACATGGGCCTGCTTGCCGGCCGGGGCCTGCGCGAAGGACGCCGCGACCTGACGCTGCCGCTCATCGGTTTCGGCGTTTACATGCCGCTCATTGGTGCCGTCCTGGGCGCCGGGTTGGGCGCGCTGATCGGGCTTTCAAGCGGTGGGACGGCGCTGCTGGCGGTGCTGGCGGCCAGTGCCTCCTACATTGCCGTGCCCGCCGCCATGCGTCTGGCGCTGCCGGAAGCCCGCCCGGCGATCTATTTGCCGCTGTCGCTCGGCGTCACATTTCCGTTCAATCTGACCGTGGGCATCCCCTTATATGTGGCGCTGGCGTTGGCTCTGACCTGATGATCTGACCTGATGATCCGGGCGTGCCGCTGCATCGCCGGCCCGGTTGTTTTTGCCCGCTTCGCGCTGCCCGCTTGACCCTTCCTGCTCGACCCTGGCTGGAGACCACATGGCCATGCAGACCTACCGCAAAAAGCGCATCGAAATCATGGTCGAGGCGCCGCTGATGGACCGGGTGATCGACATCCTCGAGGACCAGGCCGTGAGCGGTTACACGGTGCTGCCGGCCATCGCGGGCAGGGGAAAATCCGGACGCTGGCACCGCGACGGGCTGGTGGGGCGCGTCGGCTCGGTCGTCCAGGTGGTGTGCGTGGTGGACGAGGGCCGTGTGGACGATATCCTGCAGCCGGTCTTCAAGCTGGTGTCGCGCCAGATCGGCATTGTGACGCTGCTCGATGTGGAGGTGATCCGCGGGGATCAGTTCTGAGCCTGCGCCTGCGCCCAGATTTTATGTTGCTCGCCCTGCCGTTTTCTGACCTGCAGGCAGCCCCTTGTGAGCCTCGGGACAGAGATGACCAGAACGGAAAATTTCTCCCGGGTTGAAGTTGCGAGCGCCGCTGAGTTGCGCGCCTGGTTGGAGGTGCACCACGCCCAGGACGAGAGCGTCTGGCTCGTGACATACAAGGCCCACGTGGTCGAAAAGTACGTTGATCGCGACACGGTGCTTGATGAGTTGATTGCATTTGGCTGGATCGACGGCGTGCGGCGCAAGCGGGACAACGATCGGACGATGCAACTGATCGGGCCGCGCCGCCAACAGGCCTGGGCAGCCAGCTACAAGGCGCGTGCCGCGCAACTTGAGGCTGAGGGGCGCATGCACGATGCCGGGCGGGCGGCCATTGCGGCATCCAAGGCGCAAGGCCTGTGGGACTTTTTTGACGACGTTGATGCGCTGATCGTGCCGGATGACCTTCGCGCCGCGCTCGACGCAACACCGGGCGCTGGCGCGTTCTTTGACGCCGCGGCCCCGTCCTATCGCCGCAACGTGCTGCGCTGGATCAAGATTGCCAAGACCGCGCCCACGCGCGCGAAACGCATCGCACAGACCGCCGACCTGTCCGCCCGCCGCGAGAAGGTGCCGCAGATGTGAGCGGCCCCGCCGCCGTCATACGGCTCTTCGGGGCCCGCGCCGTTGCCGATCGCAGGCCCACCCCTTCGCCCACTTGACACCCGCGCGTGCGCACCGGACCACGGGGGCTGTTCAGCCGTGCACGCAACGAGGGCCCGCACCATGACCGCCACCCGCACAGAGACCGACAGCTTCGGCCCCATTGAGGTGCCGGCGGACAGGTATTGGGGCGCCCAGACGCAGCGTTCGCTCGGCAACTTCAAGATCGGCACCGAGACGATGCCACTGCCGCTGGTGCGCGCGCTGGGCATCGTCAAGCAGGCTGCCGCCCTCACCAACATGGCGCAGGACAACCTGCCCAAGGAGCTTGGCGAAGCGATCGTCTCGGCCGCCAGCGAGGTGGCCGAAGGGCGCATGAACGCGCACTTTCCGCTCGTTGTCTGGCAGACGGGCTCTGGCACCCAGTCCAACATGAACACCAACGAGGTGATTGCGAACCGGGCCATCCAGATCCTCGGTGGCACGATCGGCTCCAAGGACCCCGTTCACCCTAACGATCATGTGAACCGCGCCCAGTCGTCGAACGACACGTTCCCCACCGCCATGCACATCGCCGTGGTGGAGCAACTCACCCACGGGCTGCTGCCAGCGCTCGACCATCTGGCGCGCGCTCTGGAAGCCAAGGCCGAGGCGTGGAAGGCGATCATCAAGATCGGTCGGACCCATTTGCAGGACGCCACGCCCGTGACGCTCGGTCAGGAGTTCTCCGGCTACGCAACCCAGATTCGAAACGGCATTGAGCGGGTTCGGGCGACGCTGCCGCGCGCATCGCAACTGGCCCAGGGTGGCACCGCGGTTGGCACGGGCCTCAACACCAAAGAAGGATTTGCGGCGCTTTTTGCCAAGAACGTCAGTGAGATCACCAGCCTGCCGTTTGAGACCGCACCCAACAAGTTCGAGGCTCTGGCGACCCACGATGCCCTGGTGGAGGTCTCCGGCGCGCTCAACACGGTGGCTGTCAGTCTCTACAAGATCGCCAATGACATTCGCCTGTTGGGCTCTGGCCCGCGCTCGGGCCTCGGTGAACTGGCCCTGCCGGAAAACGAGCCGGGCTCGTCCATCATGCCCGGCAAGGTGAACCCCACCCAGTGCGAGGCCACCACGATGGTCTGCGCCCAGGTGATCGGCAACCACGCCACCGTCAGTTTCGCGGGCGCGCAGGGCCACTTTGAGTTGAATGTTTTCAAGCCCGTGATCGCTTTCAACGTCCTGCAATCGATCCGCATCCTGGCCGACACCTCCGTCAGCCTCACCGACAAGTGCATCATCGGCATTGAGCCCAACACCGGGCGCATCGGCGAGTTGATGGAGAAATCGCTGATGCTGGTGACAGCGCTGGCGCCCGTCATTGGCTACGACAAGGCCACCGAGATCGCCAAAGCAGCCCACAAGAACGGGACGACGCTGCGCGAGGAGGCGCTGCGGCTCGGATATGTGACGGAAGACCAGTTCAATGCCGCGGTCAGGCCTGAAAAGATGATCACGCCGGAGGGGGCAGCCTCCCCCATCGGCGCGGACGCCACGACGGGTTCTGGCGCAGGCGCGGCGCAGGCTGCAGATGCGACCGCAAACGCCGCAGCCGGTACGTCAGGCAAGACAGCGGCGTCACAAGAAACGCCAGGTGCCGGCTGAGCCCGCGCAGAATTGAACGCGTTCGGTCTGGCGGCACCTTTGAACAGGGCAGGACAGACCCGTGTCGCAATCCGACGCCACGTCACAGACATCGGGCCCGTCAGCTGGGCCCGATACCGGCGCGCGTGATGGTGCGTTGGACCTTGCCGCCCTCAACGATGTGGACGTCCGCCGGGTGCGCAAGCGCTCCGTTTCGATCCGGGGGCACCGCACGTCGGTTGCGCTGGAGGATGGCTTCTGGCGCGAGGTGGATCGACTGGTGGCAAACGAAGGCTTGAGCCTGCAAGCCTTCCTGGCACGCGTTGACGAGGCTCGCCCGCCCGACCTCAACCTGGCGAGCGCACTGCGACTGACGGTTTTGCTCGCGCTTTCGCGTAAGCCCGAACCATCGCGCAGCGACGCGGCACCGTCTGCCGGTCACGATGGCCGTCACACAGGATGATCCAGGCGAGGTGCGCTTGTGGAGATGGGCCAATGAGCACCGACGTCGCGACGCCTCCTGGCGCACCGTTGCAGTCTGCGCGTTCTCCAATCGATGATCCGGGCGCGACGCGGACGGTGCGGGCCACACGCCCGCTCGCGTCCGGCACGCTCGGCCAGCGCATTCGGCTCGTTTCCGGGCTCGTACTGTTTGCGTACGTGCTCACCCACTTTGCCAATCACGCGCTGGGCCTTGTCAGCCTGGAAGCAATGGTGGTGGTGCAGGACTGGCGGCTCGCCGTCACCCGCTCCTGGCCCGGCACCGCGATCCTGCTGGCCGCGATCCTGGCGCATGTCGGCTACGCCCTGTTGCGCATAGCCAGCCGGCGCACGTTGCGCATGCCCATCTGGGAGGCCGCGCAGATCGCAACGGGCCTTCTGATCCCGCTCTGGCTCATCGACCACATCGGCGGCTCCCGGCTTGCGTGGCAGATCTTCGAGATCGATGACAATTACGCCTACATGCTGCGGCTGCTCTGGCCGGGCCTCGCCGCGTCGCAATCGCTGCTGCTTGTCATCGTTTGGGTCCACGCCTGCATCGGTCTGCATTTCTGGCTGAGGCTGTCACCAACCTATCGTCTGATCTCGCCGGTGCTGCTCGCGCTGGCCGTTGCGCTGCCCATCCTCGCACTCACCGGTTTTGTTGTGGGCGGGCGCGAGGCGCAGATCATCACGAACAACGCCGCAGCGCTTGAGGCCATGGGCGCCCCGTTGCCGAACTGGATGGGCCCGAATCGGACGGTCACACTGGCGTGGAATGCGGACCATCCCTTCCAGCAGCTGGATCGCCTGGCGACCATCATCGAGTGGACCTTTTTTGCAGGCCTCGGCCTTGCCGTTTCCATCAGCGCATCACGTATGGCGCGGCGCTGGCTCGCGCCAACAGTGCCCGTTGAGTTCGTCGCCGAGACCGGGGGCGGCGCGATCAAAACGGCGGCCTCGCCGGGCGCGACGCTGCTTGAGGTGAGCCGCGCGGCCGGCATTCCGCACACAAGTGTCTGCGGCGGGCGGGCGCGGTGCTCCACATGCCGTGTGCAGGTGCTTGAAACGAGTGGGTTGGAAGCCCCTGTCCAGGGCGCAGAGGCGGCTACTTTGGCGCGCATCAAGGCCGGGCCTGATGTGCGGCTTGCCTGCCAATTGCGCGTTACCGGCCCGCTCAAGGTCAGCCGCCTGGTGCGCCACCGCACTGCGGCTGCGCTTGATCTCGTCTCATCAACAGGTCCTGGCGAAGCAGATGAAGCCAGTTCGTCCGGCATCGAGCGGGACGTCTGCGTCCTCTTTTTCGACCTGCGCGGCTTCACAGCCCTCGCGAGCGAGCGGTTGCCCTACGATGTGGTGTTTCTGCTCAACCGGCTATTTGAGGCCGTGGGCGAGGCCATCGAGGCCCACGGCGGCTGGATCGACAAGTACATGGGCGACGGCCTTATGGCAGTCTTTGGCCGTGGCGAGGGTGTGCCCATTGCGCAGGCCTGCGGCGAAGCGTTGGCCAGCGTGGCGGCCATCGATGCGGCCATGGACGCGATCAATGCGCGCCTTGTCGAAGAGGTGGGTGCACCCTTGCGCTACGGCATCGGGTTGCATTCAGGCGCGCTGGTGATCGGCCGCATTGGCCACCCTTCGTCCGCGCAGATGACGGTGATCGGCAATCCCGTCAATGCAGCGGCCCGGCTTGAAAGTCTGACCAAGGATTTCGGTGTGCCGGCCGTCATCTCGCAGGCCGTTCTGGAGAATGCCTGCCCGGTCGCTGCGCGCAACGCACTGGAGGCGTTGGCGTTGGAGCACCGCGCCGTGGACGTCCGCGGCTTTGAGCAGCCGCTGGATGTCGTATTGGTCCCCGAACCTCAAGCGCTGGCGGCGATCATCCAGGCGTGAGGTGTGCGAGGCGGCGTTCAGTGCATGATGCGGCCCACGGGAGCCGTCGGGATCGGCGCCGCCGCGTGCAAGCGACCCAACGTTTGCTTAACGGAAGCAGCCGCAGTGCTGCTCCTGAGCGGTCACGATGTCGGCCATGCTGCCGAAGATCGCGCTGTCGATCTTCGCATAACGCCCACCCGCCACATCGACATAATGTGCTGCCTCAACCAGAGCGAAGGCCCGGGTCACAACGCTGCGCGCATGGTCAGTGAACGCGGCGCCCTGCACCTGGGCGAGAAGCGCTTTTGCTTCGCGCAGGGCGCGCATCGGCGAGCCTGCGTTGCGCACGCGCGCCACCTCCGCGCGGGGAGCAAAAACACCGGCGATCAGCGCTGCGCGCTCGATGAGCGCATCGGCATTGCGTCCACGGTTGAGTTCAATGATCTCACGAGGTCCAGCGGCGACAGACGCCGCGCCCAGGATGTTGAGCGGACCGAAAGCACGCACCTCCTTGCGAGGCCTGATCGGCGCAGGGGATTGCGCCGGGGCCAGTCCGGCCGAAGGCGATGTGGGCACCGGCGTGAACAGCGCGCCAAGTGAGGCGCCGCCAAAGCCCGGATGTCCGCCCGGCGCTGTCAGAAGCTGCTCCGGCAGAGATTCAATGGCGCCATCGACCGTGGTGAGCGCCGACGCGAGGTTTGCCCGGGCCCGCTCCAGCGTTTCACGCAGCGCTTTGGCATTCCCGCTCAGATACTCAACATACACATCCGCGCCGGTGCACAGTGCGGGGTGGTTCTCCTGCCCAAGATACATCCGTAGGTTCGTGTAAACCTGCTGTGTGATCCAGCCATGGCGTCCGTCGCGCCGGCGCACGGCGATCGCAACACCGCGGTGGGGCGCGTAAAGGCGGCCCAGTTTGAGCAGGTCCGCTTCGGCCTCGCGCTGGCCACGGGTGGCGGGCTCAGGCGTTTTGATGGGCACGCGGACGGTCTGCGTTGTGGTGCGCGTTTCGTATTGGGTGCAGACCCTGCGACGGACCCGTCGGCCGGACCGCAACCGAACGAGGCGGCGGCGCGTGCGCACGCATGTGCGCTTTGAGACATTACGCGTCTCGGTCCGGTAGCGTTGCGGCGCCTGGCGGGGGGAGACGGAGGCCGAAAACAGCAGTCGACCCGGCAGTTCCGGCGCCTCGGTCTGCGCTAACCGCAACCCGTTTTTCAGGTCATCGCCACGGTCTTTTAGGATCGATTGCAGCGCGCCAAAGTACCCGGTGGCACAGTCTGTCACCCGCCAGCCGAGCCGCGTTTCATCGCGTGCGCCGTCGCGTGCAGCCGTCAGCGTCACGCGCGCGGTGCTCACCGCATTAGCCCGGCTGCTGGCGTTGGCGATGCGCAGGTCGATGCGTGCACGGTGTGGTGCGCCAACTTTGAGGCCGTTGAAGCGCAGGACGAGACCATCTCCAGCGCGCTGAATGTCGAGCGCCGGTGTGTTTCTTCCATCGGTATCGACGGCTTGCGCACCGGCGATGACCGCGCCGCCCGTGGCGACCAGGATCTCTGCACCATCTGGCGCGGCGCCCGTTCCGCGTTCAACCGTGACGTCGAAGCTCGCCGTGGCGCCGTTGCTCAGGCGTGCGCCCAGACCGCGTTCACCGATGCGGGCTGTGATGTCTGCCACAGTGAGCATGAGGCGCTCATTGAGCGGCTGCTCTCGTTTCGCGGTGGTTGATGGTTTGCGCGTTCTCGCGCCGGGCATCGGCTTGCGTGACGGGAGGAAGGCCGTGGCCGCGTCGCGGGCCGTCGTGGCTTTGTGCGCATCGCGCGCGTCCGTCGTGCCCGTCAGGTCGCCACCGCGCGGTGCGACCGTTGCCACCCTGGTTTTGCGCTGTGGCAGGTCCAGGCGCGATGCACTGAGCCGGAGGCGCTTGGGATGATCGTGTCGGGGAAGGTCGTCAATGGCGATCTGCAAAACGGCCGCTGCAGCGCCTTGGGATGTGATCATGCCGATCGGCAATGCCAGACAGGTCAGGATCGCCGCGGCCAGCACAGCCGGCTCTGTGATGCCGGCGGAAAAAGCGCGGGGCTGACCACGTCTCGTCCGTTGGTGCGGCAGTGCTTGCCTGATCGTCCGCAAAGATCGCGACATCATTACGCTCATGGGACTGCCACCGCTACTCGAACCACTCACATACGCGTTGGCTCACCCGGCCAGCGCGCCCGCATCTCTTTGATGCGCCGATGAAATGTTCTTATGCGAGGCAGACTTTGCGTTTTGCTTAAGGGCGTTTGCGCAGTGCGGCTTTTGTGCCAATGCGGCCGCCCGGGCCGACCGACCAGCAGTGTGGCCAGAGGACCCTGTTGCGCGCTGGATTGTCTGCGAGGACGCAGGTGCCCCCACCCACGTGCGCATCTGCCATCGCTCAGCCATCGCTCAGCCGTCCTCAGCCGTGTCACCGCTGGGCTGTGCGGGCGTGGCTTGCACCACCTTGCGCACCGGCCCCGGTACTGGCTTGGGCAGTGGCCCTTTGAGCCACAGGGCAAACAACTCGCGGGCGGTGTCGCCGCGCTCGCGCCAGAACGCATGGTCGTAGGCGAGCGCTGAGCCCGCGTTGGCAGGCAGCGTCGGCAGAAAGGGCTTCATGTCGACCTTCAAAACCGGGTGCGCGCCGACGGTGGCGATCGCGTCGGAGCGGGTTGGGCCGTAGGGAAACAACGTGGCGAAACGGCCCAGCCGGTCCGGCTCCATGGCGAATGCGATGAAGTCGAGCGCGGCCTTGGGGTTCTGAGCGGCGGCTGACACGACCCACGCATCGCGTGATGTGATCTGGCCGTCCCAGAGCATGGCGAACCGGTCAGGTTGCGTCGCGACGCTGTAGAATGCGCGACCATTGAACGCCATGGCAAACGCCACGTCCTTGTCGCGCAGCAGCACCATCGCTTCAGAGGCATCGCGCCACCAGGTGATCTGCTCGCGCAGCGGCTCGAGCGTCTCCAACGCGCGGCGAACGCCGGTCTCCGTCGCCAGGATTTCATAGACCTGTGCGGGGGGAACCCCGTCGGCCAGCAGCACGGCTTCCAGCAGGTACTCGGGCTTTTGTGGCAGGGCGCGGCGGCCCCTGAACGCCGCGGGTTTGAAAACGTCAGCCAGCGTCGCTGGCGCACGCCCGCCGGTCGTTTTGAGGTCGGTCACGATCACGCTCGACCAGACGAGGTTTGCCACGCCGCACCGGCTCAAGGCCCCATCCGAGACCTGTTCCGGTGTGAAGGCGTCAGCAAGAAAGCCCTCCGGCAATTGGGCGAGCAGCCCGCTCTCACATGCCTCGGCCACGGCATGGGCCGGCACGTCCGCAACGTCCCAGTTGGAGACGATTTCGCGTTCGCCCGACGTCGTCGCATCGCCCGCGCGCTCGGCACGCCGTGGCCAGGTCACCCCTCGCACCCCGTGGGTGCTCTTGGTGATGGTCGTGCCGCTCTCGCGCATGAACGGCTCGAAAAAAGCCAGTTCCTGCGCTTCGCCATAGGCGCCGGACCAGGTGGCGACGCGAACTTCATCGGGCAACGCGGGCGCTGCCGGTGCGGCTGGCGCGGTCACGACGGCGGGGCCGGCACCGGTGCCGGGTGATGTCACTGTCGCGGGCGCAGGCCGCTCTCCCGTCAGATCCTGCGCCTTGACCTTGGGTTCTTCAGGCGCACTGGCTTCATTTGCGCTGGGCGCGGTGCCTGACGGAGGGGTGGCCGGTTCGTCGACAGCATCGATCGCGGATTGCTCGGTCAGGACGCCTGCGCCACCGTTCACTTGGGCGACCGCCGGCCCTTGCGCGACGCAAAGAACAAGCGCGGCAACGGCCAACCCCACCCCAAATACGGGTGTTGCCAGCCGGCATGCGATGCGGCGCTGGCAGGCGCGAATGAACAGTATGCCTGCTTGCGCTGTGACTGTCAGACTGGCGGGTCCGCAAAACGTCATGGGGGTGACCTTTCCGTCATGTCCGTCGTGGTGACGGATCGTCTCGCAGCTTATCCAGGGCTGAACGGCAATTTAAGGACGGCACGTCGTGGGCGCATCCAGTCGCCACTGCGCCATGGCACGCCTGTCGATGCTGAACGCGCCATGACGATGGGCTTAGGGAGAGCGTGCGTGGTCGGTCAAGCACCAAGGCGAGGCCACGATCACCGTGCGCCTCGGGTTTGCGGTGGGCTCGTTCAGAGGCACGCCCGGGCGCATCTCACGTGCGTCGACGGATGTGTAAGGTGAATCGACGGGGCCGGAGGTGCTGGAAGCCGCGAAGGGGGGCACTGGGTGCGGCCATTGGTGCATACACTCGTCCCGCTACTGGGCCGGGCTGGCCTTTTGCGAACTCGGATCGGCCGTAGCACTTTGGGATTTCGGTGTGGCTTGGGGCACGGCAATCGGCGCTTGCCCCGCCTGTGATGAACCGTCCGATCGCCTGTCCGTGGCCACCGGCTCAAGGCGTTCCAGATGGATGGCAGGCTCCGCCCACGGCCCCCGCAACATGAGTGTCGCCGGCCGTGGCAGGGACCGCAAATCAGCCACTCCGTCGGACAATGCACTCACATCAAGGCGGAGGTAGAGCTGCCTGTCCGGCAGGTTCACGGCACCGTCTGCCACCAGTGTCCCATTGCCGCTCGCGATGCGCACCCGATCGGCGAACGCGCGCCCGTCGCGCAGGATCACATTGGCGTTCAAGGCATCGAACGGTGTGTTGTTGGTCGCCTCAATGGGCCAGCCAAGCAGGTTGTCGGCCTTGGCCATTTCGACAAGTCGCACGATGTCCAGCGCGAGCTGACCGCCATCTTTGACCGCGACCGTGACGGACCCGTCCAACTCTTCCATCAGGGATGCGCCATCCTGAAAGCGCGAGGCGAACCGCGCCTTCAAGGTGCCGATGCCTTGTATGAGTGGCACATTGAGCAGGCTGGCGCTGAGCGGGCGCAGGTCTGCGCGCGTTGCTTCAAACTCCATGCGCAGAGCCGCCTCGGGTTCCTCCACGCTTAGAAAAACGCGTCCGTTGGCTGTGCCCGGCTGGAGGTCGAGTTCGATCAGATCGGCCTGGAACTGCCCGGCCCGCGCGGCAATGGCCAAGGCGCTGGCACCGGCCGACAGGGTGCCGATCTGCGTTTCTTCGCTCGACAGCCGCACATTGAAATCGAGGCCGCGCAGCTTGCGGCGCCAGCGCTCCAGATCGGCCGTGGCAAAAGTGGTCCAGCCCGCAAGGAGACGCTGGCGCCGATCATCAGGGCGGCGATCAGGCGATGTCGTGGCGGCATTGGTGCCGGAGTTTGCCGGAGGGGTTTGCCCGGTTGCCTGCTGTGCCGTCGCTGGCTGCGGTGTCAAAGCCGGGCTCGGGTCGATATGCAGGCGCTCGTAATCGAGCGTGGCCGCCAACACCGGTCGCCCTTCGATGAATTCGATGGCGATGAAACCGGACGCCTCGGATTGACCATGGCGCAGTTCGGCGTCCCTCAGATCGGCGACGCCATTCGCGATGCGCAAGGTCCCGGCCAACGTCAAAGGCTGATCCTCGGCGGCTGCGCCTTCCGCCAGCGTGCTGTCATTGCGCCGTTTGCGCTGCGTCCAGGCCAGCCAGTCAGCCGGCCGTGGCGAACGCATTTCAAGGTCCGCCACAAACACAGGCGCGCCCTTTTCGGCATCACCCCGCGGTGGATTGGCCATCAGGTGGCCGCTGGTCGTCAACGTGTTCTCACCCAGAGCCAGTGAAAACATGGTCGGCAGCTTGAACCGTTCACCGTTGCCGTCTGCCTGGGCCACATCCGGCCACCGCCCTGCGATGCTGCTGGCATCGATCGTCAGCGTGATTACGAGCGGGGTGCCTGCATTGTTGCCTTGCGCTCGTACGCGGATGGCGTGCGCTGCATTGGCATATTCGATCCGACCGTAAACGTCGGACACAATCATCGCGTTAGGCAACCGGCCGATGATGATGTTGGCGTTGCGAATGATCAGCCCGTCCACGCCCTGGCTGCGTGCCAATTGCAAAAGGCGGGGCAACCAGCGCACCTCCGGCGCGCCTTGGTTGAGATCCAGGCGTACGGTCTTGTCTTCAAGGATCAGGAAAGAGCCGCCGCGCGGTGCATTGCGCAGTGCATCAACGAGTGCGCCCGGCAATGGCGCTGCAGCCGAGGACGGCAAACCCATGGCGCCCGCAACGCCTGCGTAGGCCTGCCAGAGATGGCCCTGTCGGTCTTCCGTCACCCCAACGAGGAAGAGCCCAACAAGCGCCAGGACCGTGATCCGCCGTGCCCATGGCGCGTGCCCCTCGCGCGTCCGCCCCACCCGCTCGCGCTGGGGCCTGGCCCCGCCTTGGCCATCGGTTTGGCGGACCGCACCGGCTCGTTGCACTTGAGCGACTGCGTCTCGTGTTCGCGGCAGATTGGGCACAATGGGCGCTCTCGTCACGGGATGCGGGCACGGGATCCGGGCACGGAATCCGGGAACGGGATCCAGAGACGGGCTCGAGAAACCGGCTCTGGGGGCAATTCGGCAAGCGGGCTGCGATACAGGACCGGTCGATCTTGAGGATGGCGGGTGCGCAGGACGGGGCAGCGTTGGCGACCCCGACTGCTGACCGATCACGCCCGCTCATGCGGTGTCATACCGCGCATTTCGCCGCGTTGGAAGCCGCGAGTTGGGCCCCAGGTCGCGCGAGAGTGAGCGCTGTCCCGGCCACTTACAGGGCTGCTTACTCCGTCGCGATAGCACCGCTTGAGCGATCACTGAAGCGAGGGCTGGTGCTGTATTTTTGGGGGCCGAGCATGAACGCCGGCCGGGCTGAATGTCGGATCCATCCGTTTCAGCGCCGCGTCAACGGTTGTTTGTGCCCAACATCACGAGACGTGACCGGCCTGCGCGCGCGTCCCCTCGGTGTTCGTGGCGTCCGCTATGCCATGCGGCAGCGCCAATGCGATGGAAGCATGGTTCGGCAGGGCCTTCAGCAGCCGCAGCCGGCAACCCGTGAGCGCGGCAATATCAATTGCCAGCCTGTACAACTGCGATGGGCGCGTGCGCGTTGAGCGCTCCGGTTCCGCCGCCGCCCGTGGGCCGCTCGCCGAGACGATGATGCGGTGGGGGTCCTGCTCAAGCACCAGCATCAGGCGATCCGGCGCAGCGCAGAGCTCACATGCCTCGCGCATCATGGTCTCAAGCAATTGCGCAAGCGCAGAAGCCGGGACATTGGCGGGAAGCGGCGCCACCAGCAGATCGTTGGCCAGTTCGAGTTCGAGCCCGCGACGCTGGGGAGCAAAAACCATGACGGCGTCGCTGACGGCGGAAAACAGCGTGCTTTCGCTCTTGTCGGCATTCACGCGATGGCCCGGATCCGCGTCTTCGATGCGCGACATGGGCAATGCGGGCGCAGAAATTTGGCCGCCGCTGCGCACCGTTGCAGGCGCCGGCAATGCAGTCTCATGCATCGCACGCCGCAGCGCGATGTCACACAAATCAGCCGCCTCGGCAAAATGCCCAAGCGGCAGTGCCAGCCCTGGGGTGGCCTGCATGGGGCGTCGCAAGGGCTGGTTGGCCATGCCCCGTTCCAGCGCCAGTGCGGCCTGTGACAAAATGATCAGTGCGCTCTGAAGGTTGCGCGGCGCGTTTGCTCCTGCCTGGCTGGCGCCGATGGCAGCCTCGGCCTGGGGAGCGAAATCCTTTTCGAAACGCATGGGGGTGTCCTTGTGCGTCGTTGTTGAGAGGGGC
>CAZGNQ010000060.1:0-15167 GCA_964527285.1 uncultured Hyphomicrobiales bacterium
GCGGCAGGGGATCGCCAAACTTGTCTCTCGCCATCGACCACGCCAGCCGCTCCAGATACTGCTGCGTTGTCATTCGGCCGGGCGTTGGCTCATCCGGATACTCATAGACAAGTTCATCCAGCGTGAACGTACACTTTTCCGCTATTTCCAGGGTGCGGCATACCGCATCCTCATGCCCCCTGAACCGCTGGAATTGCTCGCGCGGTGTTTTTAGATGTCGATCTGCGTTGGGGGAGAGCATGTGATCTGCCTCACCCAACGCAACACCGTACCGTATGCAGGTGAGAACATCCTGCAGCGGCTTTCTCTCGCTCGTATGATAAAGCACGCGGCCCAGCGCGACGGTTGGCATATCAAATTGGCGTGCCAGGTCCGAAGTGCGTTCAATGCGAATATGGTCTGCGCCATTATTATCGTGGTTGAGCCCGATATAAGAATCACCAGGAACGAGCCGGCGGAGATCGCAAAGCACATCATGCAGGCGGACGTTACTGCCGCCAGTGTGGACATCTGGTGCCGTCTCAACACTCGCCAGATCATATGCATTAGGATCGCCATCCGCACAAAACTGGCGGGCGGAAGGAAACGGAATGATCTGGGCGCTGGAGCCATCGCGCTCAGTGCCATCGGGATCAGCGGATTTATAGCTCTCCAGTGCATCGAGAACCACCACCACCTGGCCGGGCGCACACGCCTCGAAATCCGACCAGAAGAGTATGCACTCGCCCTTGTCCGCACGCAGCTTGCCAACCGACAATAACTGGCACAGCCGGCCATATGCCGCCCGATCACGGGGAAAGCAGAGCAGGCTCGGCGCATCCTGGAAATCCAGGCGGGCCCCGACTATCAGACGAATGCCAGCTTGCGCTGCGGCAGTATGCGCGCGCACAATTCCAGCAAGGGAATTTCGATCCGCAATGGCCAGAGCGGCCATCCCCAAGGCGCGCGCCGTGGCCACGAGCTCCTCGGCATGCGACGCCCCCTCAAGGAAAGAGAAATTCGTCATCAGCTGCAGCTCAACGTAACCGATTTCCGGTTCTTCAGTGCCGCATGGTGGCGTTTTGTCCGCTCCACTGGTCATCGTTACGCGAATACCCCATGCACAAACCAGCGCTGCTGGGGCTGCTCATGGTGATCTTTGCCTTGAAGATCATCAGGCGGTGGGACGGCGTACAGCCAGAGCCTCAGGCCATCGTCCGTCTCCACCTTGTAGTAACGCCGCGCCTCGTTATGCCAAGCTGGGGCCGTTGAAGACATCACCGACTCGTCATCTTCGCGCGCTCGGAATGCGTCCGGGCGCCCGTCAGTCGCGCCTTCATCGCGGACATGCGCGCCGATGTCGGCATCCGCTGCCGCAACACCAACCTGCGCCCACCAGGAAACGGCAAAGGTTTCCGGCCCTTCCTGGCAGACCACTTTTCGTGCGCGCCCCCGCCACGTGAGTTCCGCCAGTTCATAGGCCAGTGAATGATCGATCATTCTCTCCTCTAGACATTCCAGGGGATCATGGGTTGCAGTGGCGCACGGCTCAACAGGCGCCGGACCGGCGCCAGAGGCCAGAATATTACTTTTTGCACGCGCACGCGTGCCAACCCAGCCGCCAAGCGGTTCGGGACGTGGCAGGATGAGTGCTGGCCGCTCAGCCAACGGCAACGATGGAACGGCATCGGGTGTGCGCCGCGCACTCTTTGCGCGCTTTGCACAAGCCCCAGTTGCAGCCCCAGTTGCAGAGGGGGGTGCAGCCAGGCCGCCTTTGACAGCACCACCGGGATCCAGGGAGCTTTGCATCCCCACAGGCTTTTCCTCCTGCCGCAACTCCGGCATATGCGATCGGCCGCGGGCGAGCGTGAAGACATTGATCGCTCCGACGCGTTCGATCAGCCGATCGAGAACCTCAGCACGCACGGCGCGTTGGCGGTCACGAGAGGAAAAATCGCTCTGTTGGCTCACTTTCGCCTGGACGGCATCGCCCATTGCCTCAACACGAATCGTCTCAACGCCAAGCCCCAGATCCGCTGCAGCCATGCGTTCATGCAGGAGAGACAGAAGGTGCCCGGGTTCGCTGACGGGCAGAGTTGTTCGGACATCCTGGACAAAAACACTCTGATCCGTCCGATAGAACGTCACACGGTATTGGTTGCAACTGCGCGAAGCACTCTCAAGGTCGGCACACAGCCGCTTCAGCACGAAGGCAACACCCGTTTCCAGGCTCTGCGCTGTGATCAGAGGGTGAAAAAATGTCTTCTGCCGGAAAAACGCCGGTCTGCATGACAGCGAAACCAACTCCTCGCGACGCCGACCGAGGGCTCGATCAAGAACGATCAGGGGATCATCGTCGCCGCCAGCAGTCCAACGCACGCCAGCGCCGACCTTTGAGCGTGAGGTTCCTTTTTTTGCACCACCACGCATGCGGAGATAAAGCTCCTTGCGATCGATAGCCATGAGATCACCGATCGTCTTCAGGCCAAGTGCGCGCAAGGACTGCGTGGCCGCATCGCTGAGCCAAAGACCCTCGACGCCGATGCTTCGCAGTGCTTCATCCTCATGGCCTGCGGGACAGACGGCCAAGGTGCAGCCGCGCTGGAGCCTCAATTCGCCATCACTCAACGCACCTTGAGAGAGAAATAATGACTTGAATGCCATGGCACGCGCGGCAACCAACGTCCCCGCGACACCGATGCATGCTCGCCCACCCAGCGATCGCAGCGCGCCAGACAGACGACGCAACAGGCCGGCCTCGTCACCGAAAAGATGCTCTGTGCCGCTGATATCGATCCATACCGCGTGCGGCTCGATCATGCCCGTGCGCGCACCGAACTTCTGGCACCACAGCGCCAGCCGCTCCAATGCATCCGCATCCGCGTGTCGGTCAGCGGAATGGCTGCTTAGATCGGGCACACAAGCCATGGCATCCGCCAGACGCTGGCCCGGATGAATGCCCAAGGCCCTCGCGCGCGCGTCTGCCGCCGTAATCGTCCGGGTGTTACGCGCATCCTCATAGAGAACAAAGGGACGGCCCTTTGGCTGGAATGACGATTTTTTCTCTCTCTTGAAGCGCGCCATCGCAAAGTCGGGAAGCCACACGCAGACGAGACGAGCCATGACACCACTCTACCATCCAGTTGCGATCAACGAGCCCGCGATTGGCTCGTGATAACCTGAGCTGAAACACGGGATGCGACGAAAGGGGGCGAACTGTGCCGCCTGAACTGCGTGCCATCAGGCCGGCCTGCGCACGTTGCACCGTCTGGCCTTGGCTAGCGGAGCCCACACCGCGGATGTGCCAGCGCGTTGCAACAGCCGGCGTTGTCTTATGGGGGCAAAGGGGAAGCAAAAAGCAGGGACAGGACCTTGCAGACGCATCGGAACAGCCAGCATCAATCGCTGCAGCCAGCTTCAAACGCCGCGCCGCTTCCAGGTCGATACGATCCGTCACAAGCACAACGCCGCCGAAAGCTCTTGAGCGCAGGGCCTGCTCACCGGCCCACAACACATCCTGCCGGTTGCGCGTGCGCACGAATATGAAACTCTCCTCCGACAGGCCCATTGCCACCAGGTGCTCAGCGCACGGCAAACCCGTTTCCTGGGCATCGTGGGCGCTGACACACCAGACAAAAGGATCTGCTTTTGCAGCTTCGCGCGCATCCAGTCCGGTGACGGTGGCGCATTCCTGCAAGGCCTTGACAGCGTTGAATATGAACAACGCCGCTCCGCCGACGTCCGTCACGCGCTCGACCTTGATCTCATGCACGCCCGAGCGGGACAGCCCTTTCGGACCCAGCGTACGATCAATGGCCGGCAGACCCAACCGCCAGGGACGCACACTTTGCCGCCTGCCTTGAGCTGCCTCGACCATGCCGTCAGCAGGCTCAAACCCATGCATCACGGCGCCCAACGCAAAGGACTGGCGGTCGATCAGCGCCCGAAGCCTCGCAATCGTGGCCTTCCTTTCCTGGGCAGCATCAACGTCGCTGGACGCCAGCGCCTGCGACACGGTAGCGGCCGGCTCCAACGCGGCTGCGCGCCCCTGACAAGACGCCAGTTCAGGACCAGACACATGATGCGGAATGCCTGTGTGCTGCCGCGAGGCAGGCGCACGGGGCGGAACACCCGCATCGGTGAAGAGCGAAAACTGAGCCGATGACATAACAATCCATACATTGTTCTTTTTTGTTCTACACGAGACCAACAGCAGTCGCAACAGTGTTGAACAAAAATAAAACAAAGTGACGCAGCGGTCGGCTTGTCATGGTCGGACGGCGGGTCGCCTCGCCGGGCTGAAACCCTCGTCCGTCTGTAGCGCGGGCTGACGTTTGGCTCCCATCCAACGCCGCTGGAAAGCAAATGCCAGAACCGGAACACGAGCACCGCAGCGCAGCGCAGCGCAGCGCAGCGCAGCGCATAATGTTACATTGATTAAGAATTCTTTTACCATTCCGTCCGACTTTACGCCCAGTATCAGGGAGTAAAAGTATCATGTACACCTATGCGTCCAAACTCACCGTTGCGGCCCTCCTGGCCGTCACCGCCGCCGTGCCGTCTGCCTTCGCCGAATACTCCGGCACCCTGTTTGAGACCAAGCGCACCCAGACGCTTTCACAAATGCGGGAAACGGCAAACTTCCGCGCTTACAACACATCAAGGTCCAGCAACCGCGCAAGCACAGGATGGTTTCCCTCCACGCCGCGCGCCATCAGCACTGGCCCTCGTCAGGTCTCCTTCCCGCGCAGCTACGCGCCGGGCCAGATCGTCGTGAGCTTTGCCGATCGGCGCCTGTATCACATCGTGGCGCGCGGTCGGGCCGTCGCCTACCCGGTGGCTTCGCCGCGCCCACAGAGCCGCTGGTCCGGAACGCTGACCATCTCGCAGAAGAGAAAAAATCCAACGTGGACGCCAACGCCGCAAATGCGGCGGGAAAATCCGCGTCTGCCGGCCGTTGTCAAAGGAGGCGATCCGCGCAACCCGCTGGGCAACCGGCGCTCTATCTGGGGTCGACGCTTTACCGCATCCACGGAACGGATGCGCCGTGGACAATTGGGCGTGCGGTCTCAAAAGGTTGCATCCGCATGCACAACGCGCATGTCGCCGAACTTTATAACCGCGTCAACGTCGGCACGCGCGTGACCGTGAACTGGAAGCGTTACAGCTCGTGACAGCCGGGCCCCGCGCATTGGCTCGGGGCTCCGATTGGCCGTGCGACGTTCACGGGGCGGCGCGCGGCCCCCGCACGCCACAAAACGGGGCTCGAAGCTGAAGGCACTCGGGCGCGGCCCACGCGGCCGACGGTCAAAAAACGGACCGTCAGATATTTTCAAGCGACGTGATCACGCGCACTGGTGTGCCATCAGGATATTCATCCGGAACACCCAACCGGTTGACCCAGTTGACCTTGAACCCGAACCAGGTGGCACCGGCGACGTCCCAGCGGTTTGACGAATAGAACTGAACGTCTTCCCGGGCGACGCCGAACGTTCCTGTCACGAGTTCGTAAACACGGGCATCCGTTTTGTATGTCTTCAGACTGTCCGCTGACAAGATCGCACTGAATTTTTCTCTCAAGCCGGCGGACCACGTCGCGGCATCCAGCATCTCTGGCGTGCCGTTCGAAAGGATTGCGGCGCACTCCCCGCGATCGGCCAGCGCATCCAGTGCGCTGCCCACTTCCGGATAGGCGTCGAGCACGCGATACGCGCCCAGCAATTCCGCACGCAGCGCGCTGTCGACCGGCGCTTTCGTCGTCTCGACCGCGAAATCCAGCGCACGCTCCGTCAGGATGTCGAAGGGCACATAGCGGTCAGCCAATGCGTAAACCCAGGTGTATTGCAGTTGCCGCTCACGCCACATGGCAGATAGCGCGCCAGCTTGCGGACCGATCCGATCCGCCAACCTTGCGACGGCAGAATGGACATCGAACAAGGTGCCATAGGCATCAAAAACGTGAATGGTCATTGGCCTGAACTCTCCGGCTGGCTTTTGTCCGACGGCGCGCCGTCTGCCGGCGCTGCGCCTGGATCCGTCGCCGCGTTGACGCCGGGCGACCATTGGGTGATCAGCGGCGCATGGTCGGACCCAAAGACGCGCTGGCCCTCCTGTGTTCCAACAATCCGTTCGACGAGAGAAAAAGCAGAGCGCGCTTCGAGCGGAACATAAATATGATCAATCGGCACCTCCGGGAATGTGCGCCAGTCCCGCCCCCACTGCGTCCGGCCGATGCCGCGCGACAGGGCAACCATACGCAGGCCGCGAACAATGCCAGCGTGCAAAAGCCCGTGCGTATCGTCAAAGCCGTCGGTCTCTCCGCACGTGTCGGGGATGATTTTTGATCCACACGCCAGACGTGGCCGCGTATCCTCATTAAGGTCACGTCCGGACTTGCATGGCTCCTCGTCGCTAGTGTTGAAATCACCAAGGACGACCGGGACCAAGCCGTCCTCCAGATCCTGGAGCGCGGCGACCGCAACGCCTGCCATCACGGTCTCGCGCAAACGTGCGTACTCAAGAAGAAACGTCGAGGCTGTCGGGTCGTCCGGCCCTTTGAGAGCACCAAGGTTGGCCGCGATCCTGTCGGCCGCCGCAAGATCAATGGCTTCCAGCGGCGTGGGATCACGTGCTTCTTCGGCAATGCGTTCGCGCAACTGCCGCGCCGCCCGCAACCGGTCGTCCAGATCGCGGCAGTACTCGGGATAATTTGATTTCAGGTGCACGTTGTAGAGCACCAGCCCATTCGCCAACTCGACGCGCAGAACGCCGCGCTCGCCTGAAATGTCGGCGGGATTGGCCATCACGTCCGGCGGCGGTAGAACCGAGCGTGTGCGAGCATTGCTGAAATAATCCACCGTTGCGGACGGCGTGATCAGAACCGCGCCGAACCGGGAGGGTTTGGCTTGCAAGGTCTGCGCGCCGACAATGGGCACGCGGGAGATGACGGCCAGTTCAAGCGCTTCGAACCAGACATTCGTGTCCTTGCGTGTGTTGCTCACAGCAATATGGGGGGAGGAAAAACCCATGAATTCGGCAAGGCGCTGGACCGCCGCGAACGACGTCACCTCCTGCACGGCAATCACATCCGCACGCAGACGCTTACCCGCGGCGATGAACTGATCCTTGCGGGCCTGAACCTGCTCAACACTGCCGCGCAGGACGTTCCAGGTGACGATCCGCAAGCTGCCGGCGGCCCCGTTGGCTGCCGCCGGCGCCTCTTGTGATGGTGCATACCTTGATGTCGAAGTGGGATCCGCAGGCTGTGCTGGCTGTGCGGTCGCGGTTTTGGCCGTGCCGCTCGCAGAGCTTTCTTCGGCCGTCACACCAAGGGACGCCATCCCAACGACGACCAGGGCCAGAAGAGAGCCCCGCGTCGCACGGCGTAGCGGGCTGAACCCGCGATCCATCCGACCGCGTGACCCCTGCGATCTGGCACCGGCAGTCCGCTGCATCCCCATGCGTTCCTCCTGAACTGTCGCGCGAGCAGCCGCCGTGTGTGCAAGCCTTTGGACAGAGCGCGGCGCCGATCCATGAGGCCGAGTCATGAGGCCGATCCGCTGAACCGAGCGACGGAACCAAGCGGTGGGCGGGGCCTCCGATCAGCAGGCCGCAACATCCTGCGCCCAGGCCATGTAGCGTTCGCGCGCAGCCGCCGCGACGGGGCCGCGCTGAAAGTGCACATCCTCAAACTGCGTCACCGGCACGACCTTGGCGTAGTTGCCGGTCGAGAACACCTCATCGGCAGCCCGCAAGTCAGCCACGGTCACGACGGCTTCGCGCACCTCCATGCCAGCGTCCTGCAACAGTGTCATGACCCGGGCCCGCGTGATGCCGGCCAGGAAACACCCGTTCGCCACCGGCGTCGTCACAACCCCGTCCTTCACCAGGAAGATGTTTGACGTGCCGGTCTCCGCCACGTTGCCGAGCATGTCGCGCACCAGCGCGTTGTCGAAGCCGCGCGACTTTGCTTCCATAATGGCGCGGCCGTTGTTGGGATAAAGGCAGCCGGCTTTGGCGTCGGTCGGCATCGTCTCGAAGGTTGGACGCCTGAAGGGAGATAATCCCAGACGCATGGCGGCATCGCTTGCCGGCATCTCTGCAACATGGAGGCAAAGCATGAACCGCGTGGAGGCCGGATCGGCGGGGACGGACATATAGCCGCCGCGCTCGGCCCAGTACATGGGTCGGATGTAGACCGCTTCGCGGCTCTCGAAACGCTTCAGCCCAACCTTTGTCAGTGCCACCATATCATCCACGCTCATGGTCGGCTTCAACCCGAGCGCAATGGCGGAAGCATTCACGCGGGCGCAGTGCAAGTCGAGGTCTGGCACGAGACCATCGAACGCCCGCGCGCCATCGAAAACACTGGACCCCAGCCACACGGCGTGCGTGCGGGGCCCGAGGATCGGCACGTTGCCCTCGTGCCAGTCACCGTCAACGTAGGTGTGGGTTTCGCTCCACTCATCCATGGCGACCTCGGCTGTTGGCGTTGGGACGGGTTGGGGGCCGGCCGGTGGGGAGGTGGTGTGCTGGCCAGATCAGCTCCGCGCGACGGCGCATTCACCAGCGGTGGCCGGCCACACAGAACCTGCAGCAATGTTCAGTGACCGTATCGCGCGCGCCTGCCAGCGGATGAGGCGTGCGCGGTGACAGGATCGGATGCGGGTTGCGCCGCCGTCAAGACGCGATGCACCAGTCGCAGGCTATGCCAGAGAAGACAGGGTCAGGGTCGAGAGAGCCAGTTCAGCCGATCCGCCGCGTGTGGCTATCGTGGCTCACCAGGCGTTCGCTGCCGCCGGCCAGCCGCCTCATTTGACGGTCACACGTCCGCAACTCTCCCGCGCGAAAGCGATCCGTTGCTCAAGTTACGCGCGCAGCGCCGCCGGCGCTTTCATGCCGCAATCGCCAGGGCCACGGCGCCAAAATGGCATGCCGTCCCAACGAGCACAAAGACGTGCCAGATGGCGATCTGATACGGCAGCCCCTCCCAACTGTAGAAGATCGTGCCGACGGAGTACACGAGACCGCCCACGCCCAGCAAAATAGCCGCGGACATGGGAATGCTCTCGATAAGCGAATTGACGAACAGCAGCCCCGCCCATCCGAGCGCCAGATAAAGCCAGAGCGAAATATGATCCCACCGCCGGCTCACCACCAGCTTGGCGGTCGCGCCGACAAGCGCGATAATCCATACCAGAATGAGCAGGCCGGTGCCTGAAAAGGCTGGCATCTTGATCGCTGCAAAGGGCGTGTACGTGCCTGCGATTTTCAGGAAGATCGCCGCCTGATCAAATCGTTTGAGCCGCGCTTTCCATCCCTCCCACGGGATCATGTGGTACGCGGCCGAACACGCAAGCATCGTCAGCAGCGTGATCGTATATATGGCGAGGCAAATCCCGGCCGACATGGGCAGCCACGGGGTTGCCGTCATGTGCAACGCCACCACCGCCGTGAGGCCGAGGCTGAGCCCTACGACATGCACGCAGCTGTCGGCGAAGCGCTCGCTTGCTGTATAGTTCGGGTACATCATTCAAATTTACCTTCAGCCGGACACGGCGCCTAGTCGTCTTCCTGTCACGTTTTATTATGCATTGTGACGATGGTGAATCCCGCCTGACATTGATGTTGGGCGATGGCGAATGCGAACAGGCGTTGGAGCGAATTCACTTTGGCGCACGATGGTGGGAACAAATTTACGCAAGCCTCTGGTTCCGTTTCCGCGGAAACGACCGGAGCCAAGCAAGCGGCGGCCCCGCGTTACGCCAGTCAGATGCGGCGTGATGCTGCACAATCATCGGCCGAAACCCACGCCCAAATTCGGGCCGGCACTCAAGCCGAAACCGGGGCGGACACACCGAATGGCCCGAGAGATCGCACCGCTTCTCATCGCGCCCGCGTCGCCTGGGTCCTGGCCATGTTCGCCGTCGCGCTGCTGGTGGGCGCATTCTTCGCGTTGCCGAGGTACGGCCTCATGCCGTTCAGCGCAGAGCACTGGACAGCGGACTGGCGGACGGCGCTGCTCGCCCCCGCCGCGCCGGCACAGCGCAGTGATGTCGTTTTGATCACCATCAACGAAAAGACGCTCGCGCCGTTCCCCTACGTCTCGCCGCTTGACCGGGGCCTGCTCAGCGACATCGTCGAGGCGCTTGATGGCGCCGGCGCGCGCGCCATCGGCTTTGACATCATCTTCGATCGCGCCACCGAGCCCGAGAAGGACACACGGCTGGAACAGGCGCTGAAATCGGCGCGCGCGGAGATCGTCCTGGCCCAACTGAAGCCCGGCAAACTCACACCGGATGGTTTCGCCTACCAGCAGTCGTTTCTGGAGCGCGTCGGCCGGTCGGTGGGCCATCCGCACTTCCCACTGGAAAGCGCGCGATTTGCGATCGACGAGGACACCATCCGCACGCTGCCATCGCCAATCGATGCCACGCCAAGCCTTTCGGCGGCTTTGGCGGCGGCGGCTTTGCCCGGGGCTGCATCGCAGGCCATCGCGGATCCAGATCAGGGCGCGCCATCCAAGTTGACCCTCGGATCAGGCGGCGCGCAATCGGCCGGACCAAACTGGTTGGATGGCCCTGGCGGCGACGCCAGCGCGCGGCCAACGCTCACGCTCGTGTGGTCCATGCTTCAAGGCATTGGGGACGGTCTGCGCCGGTGGGCGTTTGAACCGTCAGACGTCATCGCGTGGCAGCGCCGCCCGGAGGATGGGTCCGACCTGTTCCGCACGCTGCCTGCCGAAACGCTGCTCCTGTTTTCGCGCTTTCCAGACGCCAATCCGGCAAAGGCGGCGCTTCTCGGCCCACTCAAAGGTGCGATCGTGCTGGTCGGCGGGGACTTCAAGGACCGCGATATCCACGCCACACCGCTCTCGATCGTCACAGAGGCACGCGAGGCGGGATTGCGCATCCAAGCCCAGGTGGTGGCGCAGCGGATCTCCGGGCGGTCGATTTCACAGTTGACGCCGCCCGTTCAGTTCATCGTGCTGCTGCTCGTCGGGGCCGCCGGCGTCTGGATGGGCTGGCGCACATGTTTGAAGCGATTTGAACTGCTGATCGGCATTGTTGGCAGCATTCTTCTCATTGGAGCCGACTTTCTGCTTTACGGCTTGTTCGAGACGATCGTGCCGCTGAACATGCATTGGCAGTTGTGGGCTCTGGGAATGACCGCAGGGCATTTCATTGCGCGCTATGAAGGTGGCGGTGGCGAAGCCGCCCCGGCACCGTCATGACGGGTCCTTGCAAACCCGCGGGGATGGCGCGGCGCAGCGTTGGGTGCGGCACGGATTGTCACACATCCATGGACAACAGTTGGGAGGGCAGACTGATGACGGCGGAAAGCGGAACATTGCAACGAATGGTGGCCGAGGCGGGCCGTTGGCTCAGGCAGGCCGGCTACGCAGCCCTGGCCTTCGTGGCGCTGATGGGGGGTGCGGTGACACTGGCGCCCACCGCCGCGCAGGCCGCCGGCGAAGTGATCGTACTTTCAACCGATGCCGCAGGGCTGACGCCGGGCACGACGCTGGCCGCCGGGGACGCGGTCAACCTTGCCGAGGGCCAGAGCCTGCAGGTACTGCTGGGCAACGGCACAACCAAGACCGTGGAGGGGCCGTTCGCCGGCACTGCGGGTGACCTTTCCAGCGGTGTGGAAAAAAACACCTCGCTGTGGAGCACCATGACCGGCGTGCTGAAGGGTGGTGATGAACGCAGCGCCACTGGCGCGGTTCGCTCCATCACAGGCGGCGCACCCGCTCCAGGTGCAGCACCTTCCGGTTTTTCGCTGACCATGATGCCAGCGCACGCGACCGGTACGTTTTGTCTGACGGGCGATGGTCCCTACGAGGTCGGGCAGCCAATGTTTCTCAACGCCCCGACCGCCACGCTGATCGACTTGAAGAGCCAGGAGCGGGCGACCGTGCGCTGGACGCCGGGAAAATCCTCTGCGGTCTGGCCGCGTCGCGTCGCGCCGCAGGACCAGTCACGTTACATGGTGCTGCTGCCCAGGCTCCCGGTGCGCCAGGTCGAGGTGTCCCTGATGCGGGATGCTCCGGACAAGGATGCGGTTCTGGCTGAGTTGAGCAGGAGAGGATGTAAATTCCAAATGGAGGCTTGGCTGCGTGATCGACTGGGGCCGGATTGGCGTCCGCAGCAATAGAGCAAGCACCGGCGTGAAGCGCAGCGCCTCGTTGCAGCGTGAAAGAACGGTGCAGCGGACAAAAAAGCAGGCTCCAGGGAGGATTGGAGCCTGCCAGGGAGACGTCCGGCACCGGCCTCGCACATGATCCGCCGAGGTCGTTCGCGATGCGTATGACGCGGCTTGCCGTGACGTCTTGATCGTCGGCTGAGCAAGAGCCCAGCCCTTTTCATGTTGCGAGATCAGTAGCCGACGCAACGGTTGTAGCGCTTCAGCCAGACCCACTTGCCCGTGCACTGGTACTGCTCCCAGTAGTAGGCGCAGCGGCGTCCGCTGACTTCAATTTTCGTCTGTGCCGGAGCAGCGGAGCTGGCAAGGTTCAGCGTGAGGACGCGGGACTGCTGCGTTGCAGCGGGTGCGACGTCGGCCGGAGCCGGTGCAGCAGCCTGGGCTGCGGAGGAAGCGGCGATGGCGACGATTGCGGCGGCGGCGATGGACTTGAGCATGACGGGATCTCCAGGTGTGAGCGGTTGGTCCGCGGGATGGTTTCAGGACCGTTGAGCGCTTCGTCTCGCGATCCTTGCCAACCGGGTGGAGAGCCCAGAGCGATGCGTGCGACCGGCGGAGGCCACGATTGGATCGCGCCGGCGCATTGACGGATTTCGATCCGTTTTAGCGGGTGATGAACAAGTAAAGATTGGAGCTGAAGGGACCGAGCCTCAACCCCGTGGTCCCGACCCGCGCCCCTTGATGGTCGCGCGCCAGATCACGCAGATGGCGCCGTGACATCAAAATGAGGTTTGTCTCATCCGCCCATTGCGCATTGCCGGTCCGCGCACAGGCGAACCGGAAGCTTGCGTCGTTGAAGTGGACAAGCGGAAGGCCCGTATGGTGCTCAACGGGGAAGAACCGGTGGGGCACGGTGATGAAAACGTTGCGCGCGATGCGCGCGAGTTCATCGATGAACGCACGCTGATGGTCGCGACTGCCCACGTGCTCCAGCACGGCGTTTGCGGTCGCGATATCAAAGTGACCATCGTCGAACGGCAGGCGCCGGTTGGGCTCGATCTGCCGGTAGGCGACCTTCGGGTAGGCGGCCTGGAACTGCACACCCGAGCCCAGACCCAACGCCGTGATACGCTCAGGGTGTGGGTAGGCACGCTGCAAGACATTGGCCGCGTCAGTGATGGTGTCCGATACGCCGACATCCACGATGGTGGCATCGGGCGTGGGCGCTGTCATTGCAATGAAGTCTGCATAAATCCGGTCACGCGCGGCAATGACCAGACGCTCCGCCATCGATTTGGGCTTTGCGACAGCGTAGTATTGGCCATCGATCACGGTCTCGGACATGCCTGTTCTCTCCGATCGGGCAGCTATGGCCCTTTGCGCTCGCCTGGGGCGTCAGGCCACCTGGCGCGCTGCGTTGGCCACGTCGCTCTGCGGGTCATGCGCCGGGGCATCGCGTTTCACCTCGACCGGCGTCTGAAGGGAATGCGCCGCCGGAACGGGAGATGACAGATCGAGATAACGCATGCGCCGCTGCTCACGGCGCGCGCCCGCCACTGCGTCAGTGATGATCCCGCAGGCGAGGAAAATGAACGCGAGTTGGGCCATGCCCGCCGCAAGGATCGCCGTCGGCAGGCGTGGCACCAAGCCGGTCATGAGAAATTCCACGATAACCGGGAGGCCAAGCGCCAGCGCGCACACCATGAACCCGCCGGCAATCGCGCCAAAGAAGTGGAGCGGCTTCAACGCGCGGCACATCATGGCAATGGTCATCAGGATGCGGAAGCCGTCGCGATAGGTCCGCAGCTTGCTTGTGGAGTTTTCCGGCCGAGAGGCATACGCCAGCGGCACCTCCGCCGTCGCCAGCCTCAAATCGAGTGCGTATACCGAAAGTTCAGTCTCGATTTCAAAGCCGCGGGAATTGGCTGGAAAGGACTTCGCGAACCGGTTTGAGAAAACACGGTATCCTGAAAGAATATCGGTGAACGTTTCGCCGAAAGCGCGCGCGACTATCCAATTGAACAGCCGGTTGCCGAAGCGATGACCGCGCCGATAGGCCTCGGCCTCATCGCTCACCCGCGTGCCGACCACCATGTCGAGATTGTTGGACACCAGCAGATCGACCATGCGACCCGCCGCCGTGGCATCATAGGTCATATCGCCATCGGCCATGACGTAAACATCGGCATCGATATCCGCCAGCATGCGGCGCACAACGTTTCCCTTGCCCTGGAAGGGCTCGCGACGAACGATTGCACCGGCTGCGCGCGCCACTTCGCTCGTGCGATCGCTGGAATTGTTGTCGTAGACATAAATCTGGGCGCCGGGCAGCGATTGCGCAAAGGCTTTCACAACGTCGGCAATCGTCGCCTCTTCATTGTAGCAGGGCAGAAGAACAGCGATCGATCGATTTTTAACGAAAGCCTTTTGCGGAAGAAGATCCGATAATTCCTGCCGGATGCTGGCGTCGATACCCATTCCGCACACTCACTCACCTGATGGAAACCTTGTGAGCGAGCGTGGCACGTCGGCCTTAAGAACGGTTTAAGCGGGTCGCTGCGACAGGCGCCCAGGCACCCAAGCGCACTGACCGCGGAGCCTGGGCGCGCGTGATGCGACGTCCGGGAACCAACGCAATGGGCCAGCGTTTGTCTGGCACAGGGACCGCAGGCCTGCGGGCTACACCTGCGGGGTGAAAAGCCCTGAAACGAAAAAAGCCCGGCAGAGCGCCGTGCTTTTTCGTCGTTGATGAGCGCGAGTGGTCTCGCGCAATCCCGGGCCGTCCGGTGGCTCAGGCTGCCGACATCTGGTTGTGGCGCCGCTTCATGAAGTCCTTTGCCGTTTCCACCGCAACGGCTGCGTCGCGGCAGTAGGCGTCGGCGCCAATCGCCTTGCCAAACTCCTCGTTTAGCGGCGCGCCGCCCACGAGCACGACATAGTCGTCGCGAATGCCCTGCTCCTTCATCGTGGCGATCACGACCTTCATGTAAGGCATGGTGGGCGTCAGCAGCGCCGACATGCCCAGTATGTCCGGCTTATGCTCC
>CAZGNQ010000061.1:0-14804 GCA_964527285.1 uncultured Hyphomicrobiales bacterium
GCAGCCGCACCAGCCAGGCCGCCTTCCCCCGCGCCTTCAGGGCATAGCCGCCCCACCACACTTCCCCGACGCGCCAGCCCGTCAGCACCACCCGGTCGCCGGGCTTGTAGCGCGCGTCATCCGAGGTCTCGACCGTGCCGGCGAAATCGATCCCCGGCACGTGTGGCCAGGTTCTCACGAGACCGCCGCCGGAGCCCAGGCACATGCCGTCCTTGTAATTGACGGTGGAGTATTCGACCGCGACGGTGACGTCGCCGTCCGGCAGGCGATCCTCAGTGATCTCCTGAATGCCGGCCGACGTCTTCCCGTCCTCGCCCTTTTCCACGATGAGTGCCTTAAAGCCCATTGTGTCTTTCCCCCGGTCGGGCCGGTCGCCCGAATGTTGTGGTGCTGTTTGTTGCAAGTCGATCGTCCAGCGACGGCGGCCTCCCGCAGGCGGCGACATTTGCCGTCTCGCACAGAACTTCAACCAAAGCCCAGGCCGCGTGGCTTGACAGATAACACTTTGGTCGCAAATAGCGTCCTGCGCGGTGTTTTTGACGTTGGTCGGTGCGTCCGACGACCCGCGCCGTGTCAGCGGGCGCATACGACGCGCCAGAGTGACGCCTGCTCTTCCACCAAGTCGAGATGGAGTGGCCTCTTGATCGTCGCAGATCGATTGACGCGCAAGTACGGTGATACGCTGGCTGTCGCCGATGCCTCCTTTGAGATCAGATCCGGCGAGATCGTCGGGCTGCTCGGCCACAATGGTGCCGGCAAGACGACACTGATGAAGATGATGACGGGCTTTCTGGAGCCCACAGCGGGCGGCGTGCGCATCGACGACATCGACCTTGATGCGGACCGCACGCGCGCACAGGAGCTGATCGGCTATCTGCCGGAGAACACGCCTGTCTATCCGGACATGACGGTGGTTGATTACCTTGACTATGCCGCCTCATTGCGCGGGATTGCGACTGCGGAGCGACCGGCCGCCATCCGTGCCGCCGTTGAAGCGACAGACCTGAGCGAGCGCATCGCCCAGCCAATCGCTGAGTTGTCCCGCGGTCTGCGCCAGCGCGTCGGCGTGGCCCAGGCGATCCTTCACGCCCCCAAGATCGTCATTCTCGACGAGCCGACGAACGGCCTCGACCCCACGCAGATCAAACACATGAGGGCGCTCATCCGGCGCCTGTCGCAATCGGCGACCGTCATCCTGTCGACGCACATCATGCAGGAGGTCGAGGCCGTGTGTGATCGCGTCATCGTGGTTGATCGCGGCCGGATCGCGCTGGACACCCGCCTCGCTGACCTCAAGCGCCAGCGCCAACTGCGTGTTGTTGCGTCGATGCCCGAAGCGGAATTGATCGCAGCGGTTGGCGCGATCGATGGCGCGGCCCGTGTGGAGGTGGCCGCCCATGGTGCCGATCCAACGTCTGGGCGCACCGTGGCGACCATTGCCTGGCCGACGGACGCCTCGGCGGATCACGCAGGCGCATTGGCCCCGGCGCTGGCCAGCGCCGTCATCAACGCCGGCTACGAACTGCACGAACTCCATGCTCTGACGCGGGATCTGGAGGCCATTTTCGGCGAGATCAGCGCGGGCCGCGCGACGCCGGATGGTGAGGACGCGCCGACGGACAAACTTGCTGCCGCGGCCTGACGGCCAGGGCGCATGATCTGTAACGGGGCATTGCGAGCCGGGCAGCCCGGCGGCAGCCCCGGAATTCCCAGTTGTTGGACCTGAACGGGACGATCGACATGAGTGCGAATGGCTCGAACATGACCGGCACCGCGCAGCGCATGGCGGGTGATACGTTGCGCGAGACACGCTCATTTCTCGGGGAAGCCGGCCAGAGTGTTTCGGCTTACATGGGCGGCTCCTTGGCCAACGTCTGGCGCATTGCCGGCAAGGAGTTGACCGGCTTTTTCAGCGCACCGATCGGTTACATCTTCATTGGCGCCTTTCTCGCGCTTTGCCTGTTTATCTTTTTCTGGGTCGAGCAGTTCTTTGCCCGTAACATCGCTGACGTGCGTCCGCTGTTTTCCTGGATGCCGCTTCTGCTCGTCTTTTTGACCGCCGCCCTCACAATGCGGATGTGGAGCGAGGAGCGCAGGGCCGGCACGCTTGAATTCCTGATGACCGCGCCGATCAAGCCCGTGCATCTGGTGCTCGGCAAGTTCCTGGGCTGCATGGCACTCGTTTCAATTGCGCTGGTCCTGACATTGCCCATACCGCTGACCGTTGCCAGCGTCGGACCGCTCGATTGGGGGCCGGTCATTGGCGGTTATGTCGCCGCGCTCTTTCTGGCCGCTGCTTATATTGCCATCGGCTTGTTTGTTTCCGCGCGCACCCAGAGCCAGATTGTGGCCCTCATTGTCAGCGTGCTCATCTGCGGCGCGTTTTATCTGATCGGCTCGGATCAAATTGCGGGGTTGTTCGGCAATCAGGCCGCTGAGTTCGTGCGCCTGTTCGGCACCGGATCACGCTTTGCCTCCATCGAGCGCGGCGTGATCGATCTGCGCGATATCTATTATTATCTCAGCATTTTCGGCGTGTTCTTTGTGCTCAATCTTTGGGCGCTGGAGACGCTGCGCTGGTCAGGACACGGCCGGGAGACGCAGCACCGCGCCTGGTTGAGCGTGGCGGGCCTCGTCGTTGCCAACCTCGTGGCTGGCAATCTGTGGCTCTCTCAGGTCTCGGGCGCGCGGGCCGACCTGACGGAGGGCAGCGTCTATTCGATCTCAGAGACGACAGAAGGCACATTGCGCCAGATTGAAGAACCCATGCTCATCCGTGGGTATTTCTCTGCGCAAACACATCCGTTGCTGGCGCCGCTGGTGCCGCGGCTGCGCGATCTGCTCACCGAATACGAAGTGGCAAGCGACGGTCGCTTGCGGGTTGAGATTGTCGACCCTGCGGAAAATCAGACGCTGGAAGAAGAGGCCGGGCGCCGGTTCGGCATCAGGCCAGTGCCATTGCAGACGTCAAACCGGTATCAGGCCTCCGTCACCAATTCCTATTTCGACATCGCGGTGATCTACGGCGATACGTTCCAGGTGCTTGGCTTTCGCGAGCTGATTGAAGTGAACGCCACCGGCGAGGGCGATATCGACGTTGCGCTGCGCAACCCTGAATATGACATCACGCGCACCATCAAGAAGGTTCTGGCGGATTATCGCGGCGGTGGCAGCGTCTTCGATGGTCTCGACCGGCCGTTACGCCTGAGCGCTTTTGTCTCGCCCGACGAGACATTGCCCGAACCGCTGCCTGAGTTGCGTAAGGGTCTTGATGAGCTGATTGCTGATTACCAAAAGGCGGGCGGCGCGAATTTCACTGGCAGCATTGCTGTGCCTGGAACAGATGGCGCGCCGTCGGATGCGCAATTGCAGCAGTCGCTCGGGCTGCGCCCCCTGGCGGCCGGGCTGTTCAATCCGGTGCGGTTCTGGTTCCACATCGTGCTGGACGATGGGCAGAACCGGCAGGAGGTCGCGCTGCCAGAGACCTTGGACAAGGACAGCCTGAAGCGTGTGATTGATGCCGAAATCAAGCGCTTCACGCCCGGCGCCGTGCGCACAGTGGCGCTGCACACGCCCCCGCCAGAGACGCGCATGAATCAGTTCGGCCAGCCGCAGCAGTCCGGCCCAACCTTCCGGGCGCTGGAGCAGCAACTGGGCCAAAACGCCAATGTCGTGCAGGCGCCGTTGACCGGCGGGCGCATTCCTGAGGCCGCTGAGGCGCTGTTTGTCGTTGATCCGCGCAAACTGGACGACACCCAGGTCTTTGCCATTGACCAGTTCCTGATGCGGGGCGGCACGGTCGTGGTGTCCACGGCGTCTTTCCGTCCCGATCTTTCCGCCAATCTGAGCGTCCAGCCGGCACAAAGCGGTCTTGACGGCTGGCTGGCGAACTACGGCGTGACGATCCCCAATCGCTTGGTGCTCGACCCGCAGAACACACCCTTCCCTGTGCCGGTGACGCGAGACGTCGGGGGCTACCAGATCCGTGAGACGCAGCTCTTGCGCTATCCGCCGTTCATCGATCTGCGCGGTGACGCGTTCGCCGGCGGCAACACGCCGGTGGCTGGCATCGAGCAGATGACGCTGCCGTGGACAGCCCCGATCGTCATGACGGCGGCTGGTGCGTCCGATGCCAGCGGTGATGCCGCCAGTGACGCTGATGCAAACGCCGATGGGCAGGCCGCCAGTGGTGCTGCCGCGTCCGACCTGCGGGTGACGCGGCTCATCGAGACGTCGGCCGGCTCCTGGACCATTGCGCCGACAACGTTGGTGCCCGACATCCAGCGTTATCCTGAGCGTGGATTCCCTTCGGCGGCTGAGGAGGCGGCGTCCAACGCAACGCAGAGCGAGGCGGAAGCAGCGGCAGCCGGGCCGGCCACCGGCCGACAACTGGTCGGCGTGATGCTGGAAGGCGCGTTCAAGTCATTCTTCGCGGGCAAGGATAACCCGTTGGCCAACGCGTCCAAAGAGGCATCCAACGGGGCGTCCAATGACGCCGGCGAGACTGCAGCGAATGGCGATGGTGACGCCGAGGCCCCACAGGTCGTGGCGCCGGTGATCGAGAGTGCACCGGAAAGTGCCCGTCTCATCGTCATTTCGTCCGCCACGCTGTTCAGCGACGATGCCATCGAGTTGGTCGCCAGCGTGGATCGCAGCCGCTATCTGGCGCCGCTGCTGTTTGCCGAAAACATCTACGACTGGTCGCTGGAGGACGGCGGCCTGCGCGAACTGCGCAACCGTCCAGGCCAGTTTGCCCGCACGCTGCTCCCGATTTCGCAGGGGCGTCGGGCCTTCCTGGAGTATCTCAATTACGCACTTGCGCTGGCCGGGCTGGGCCTCGTCTACGCCCTTTACCGCTGGCACCGTCAGGGCGTGGTCGCGCGCTCGCAACGCATCATGCAGGCCACTTGATGCAGCAACCGTTCGCCCATGGCTGGCTGCGGGTGGCCGGCGGCGGACGATCCCCCACACACTCAACAGTCTGGAGAGCAACAGGTGAACCGGATCACGATGCTCCTGGCGGGCCTCCTTGCCGTGCAGGTGGGCCTATTCGGGCTGACCTGGCTGACGCGCGGTGACAATGCGGCCTATGAGGCGCGCGAACCGTTGGTCGAGATGGCGGCCAGCGATATCTCGCGCATCGAAATCAGCGATGGCAGTGATGACGCCACTCCCGCCGTGGTGATCGCCAAGGCGGAAAAGACCGGCACCACCGCACAGACCGATGCGGCGGACAGCGCGGCGGCGGACGCTGGCCCGCGCTGGGTTGTGGCAAACCAACACGATTACCCCGCGGTCGCGACCAAGGCGGTTGAGCTCGTTGAAAAACTGGCGGGCCTGAAGCGCGGTTGGCCCGTGGCGGAATCGTCCTCAGCCCATGCCCGGTTCAAGGTTGCCGCCGATGATTTCGAAAAGCGCATCACCGTGGCGGACAGCGATGGCAATGGGCGCACCATCTTCATCGGCACCTCGCCGGTGTTCCGCCGCGTTCATGCGCGGCTGGAAGGCGAGAATGCGGTCTACACGGTCCCGTTTTCGGCGTTCGATGCTGACGCCGCCGTGCGCAACTGGCTTGGCAAGGACGGGCTGAAGCTCACCAAGTCTGACATCACAAGCGTGTCGAGCGCAGGTCTGACGATCACGCGGCGCAACAGCGGTGGCGATGCCAAAGCTGACAATGCGGGGGCCACCGGCAACGCTGATGCCGCGACCAATTCGGCTGGCGATGGCGCGCCGGACGAGCCAGCTTGGACCGTCACCCTGGCTGGCGGTGCCGATGCCGGTGCGGTCGATGCGCTCAAGCTCGGCACGTTCGCCGAGCGCTTTGCCGACCTCAGCTATGAGGGGATTGCCGGCCCTGGCGCGAAAGCTGGCGAACTGATCGGCACGCCCGATGCGCAGTTTTCCGTGGAGACCGCGGCGGGCGATGTGATCACATACCAGATCAAGACGCAGCCGGCACCGGCCCCGGCGCTCGTTTATGCCTCGTCAGACCCGTTTGTCTTCGAGACGGATGCGGCAGCGATCGAGCCGTTGCTTGATGTCTCGATTGAACGCTTCCGTCCCGATCCGCCGGCGGCGAGCGACGACACGGCGGTCGATGCAGACGCGGCAGGTGGCGACGGAGCTGCTCAGGACGCTGGCGCACAAGCGAAGGCTCCGGAAGCCGCCACTGCGCAAAGCGACGCGGCCTCTCTTCAAGGCGAGGCCGCCGCAGACGCCGCGACGCAACAAGACGACACTCCGACACCCGACACTGGCGCGGCCGCTGAACAATCCGCCGATGCCGCAACATCGTCCGACGCGTCGGTTCCAGACACCTCGGCGCCACCAGCCGGCGTACCCGCACCATCCAGCTCCGGTGCGGCGGCGCAGCCCGATGAAACCGGCGCACCGTCCACCGGCGGCTGACCCACCGCGCACCAAAAAGCCCAAGACTTGAGCCGGCACTTGCCCACGGGGGTGGCACACCGGGCTGCCAGCCCGCGGTCGCGCGTGCTCACGACGCTGCGAACGCCGGACACAGGATCGACCCGAAACCGTCGTGGTTCCGCCCGCCAAGTCGCGCACAGCGAGAGCGCGGGGAACGGATCGTCAACCACGTTGGGTCATTCTCCCGTCATGTCAGTTCTTCGCGTTCATCGATCACACTTCGGCATCCGACAGGTGCTTGTCGCCCTCAGTGCCAGCATCACCCTTCTGACGATGGTCTCACCGGGCTCTGCCCAGATGGGCTCCCCGTTCGCGCGCAGCGAGGCCGGGCTCACCTCCTATGGCCAGGACCGCCCCTATTTCGAGAACGACGACTGGCGCCCGCTGCTTGGCAAGCGCACGGTCATGCACTGTGCCAGCTATGGCTGCCGCACGACCAAGCGCTTCACCTTCACCCAAGCTGACATGATCGAGCTGTCCATCATCATGTCCGATGCTCTGGCTGTGCCAGGGGCGGGCTCTGCCGCGATGAGCGCCTCTGACGGCATCGCCGCCGAGCGCGAGGCCATGAAACGTGCAATCGCATGGATGGAGGTCCGCGTCGGCGCGGCGCTGGGGACGGACCGTGACCGGGCGAGCATTGGCTTTCTGTCGGCCGGACAAGCCTCACAGCAGGATTGCGTCGACGAGGCCCGCAACGCGGCGGCCTATCTTTATCTGCTGCACGCCCATGGCCTTATCCGCCACCACTCCAAGCCGATCATTGTTTCGCGCGGTAACATGCTGCGCGGAGCGATGACGCATTACGGCGTGTTGATGCGCGAAGTGGGCACCGGCAGGGTCTGGGCGGTGGACAGCGGCGTGGGCGCAAACGGGGCGCCGCCCCGGATCGAGCCGGCGCAACGCTGGTTTGCACGCGGGCGTTCGCGCATGCCGGAGCGGCTTTACTGGGGTGGGCTCGGCTGAAGCCGGGCAACCTGTGACGGTCGCAAATCTCTGGCTGCGCACGTGTAAGACATCCATGCGCAGGCGCGTCAGGCGCTTGAGGTTCCGGTGCGGCGCACGCGCACAATCACATCGACGCCGACAATCTCGGTCCCCTGGGGCGGCTTAGGCAAACCGACGATGCGCAGGTCGCTGTCCTCGACATCCATGATCATGCCGTCCGGCTCACACACGAAGTGATGGTGATCGGACGTGTTCGTGTCGAAAAACGTCTTGTTGCCTTCGGCCGCGACCGCGCGCAGCAGGCCTGCCTCTTTGAACTGATGAAGCGTGTTATAGACCGTTGCGAGAGACACGGTCAGATCAGCGCGCACCGCTTCATCGTGGAGCTGCTCGGCCGTCACATGGCGGTCTCCACCATCGAACAGCAGTTCGCCAAGCGAGATCCGCTGTCGCGTCGGGCGCAAACCGGCAGCGCGGAGCATCTCTCCAATGTCCGGTCCGGCGGGCTGCGGCTGCGTTTTTGCGGTCATACTCATGGCGTTAGCGTATGGCGTCGTCCTTACCTGTTGTAAATTGGCGAATAGGGTCATCTTGTGCAAGGCTGTCGGCCATAATCCGCCGGCCGGCCGCGTTTGCCGCAGTGGCGAGGCAGTGACCAAGTGACCAGTGTCGGATGGGCCTGCCCTTGATGGGGCCGTGTGGCGCCAGCAGTCTCAGCCCGGCCGAGGCGCGGCGCTGGCACCACGACCGGCAAAGGCTTCAAGGCCAGTGCGGCCACGACGAAAGCGGCCGAGACGAAAGTCGAGGCTTTGCCGTGCGGTGCGTGAGTGTGCTAGCCGCGAGCGTTCAAAGATTCACCATGAACGGGAGAAGCCAGGACACCCATGGACCAGCGCCCCACGTCCTACGATTACGACCAGTTGATCGCCTGCGCGCGCGGGGAGCTGTTCGGCCCCGGCAACCCGCAGCTTCCCATGCCGCCGATGCTCATGTTCGATCGCATCACGTCGATCGGTGAGAGCGGTGGAGCGCATGACAAGGGCCACGTGCGCGCGGAATTGGATGTGCGCCCGGACCTGTGGTTCTTCGAGTGTCACTTCGTGGGCGATCCCGTCATGCCGGGTTGCCTCGGGCTTGACGCACTCTGGCAGCTGCTGGGCTTTTTCCTTGGTCACCTGGACGGCAAGGGGCGCGGCCGCGCGATCTCCGTCGGCGAGGTGAAATTCTCCGGGATGGTCGAGCCGGGCGTGAAGAAGGTCGAATACGTGGTGGACTTGCGCCGCGTCATCAAACGTAAGCTCACGCTGGGCATCGGGGACGGTACCGTGCTCGCAGATGGCGAGCCGATCTACCAGGCGCAGGACCTGCGTGTGGGCCTGTTCGAGCCGGCGGCGGCCTGACAACCTGTGACGGAAAAGCCGAAGCGCGTTTGGTGACGGCGTCGAAGCGATCCGAAGCAGCCACAATCCGGCCCGTGTTGGCATTGATGGAGCGGCTGCTCTTTGGGTTTTTGATCGCGCGGGATCGACTGTGAGGCGTGCGGGCGTTGACCGGCCGCTTCACTCGGATGAGATCTCGGGCGAGATCATATGAGGGATCATTCATGAGACGCGTTGTTGTGACCGGTTACGGGATCGTGTCGAGCATCGGCGACAACGCGGCCGAAGTGCTGGCTTCCTTGCGCGAAGGGCGGTCCGGCATCGTGGCAGCGCCGGAATATACCGAGTTGGGCTTCCGTTGCCAGGTGCACGGCGCGCCGAAGCTGGACCCGAACACCGTCGGCGACCGCAAGATCCGCCGCTTCATGGAGGCGGGCACGGCGTGGAACTTCGCCGCCATGGAGCAGGCCATCGCCGCGTCCGGTCTGCCCGAGGACAAGATCTCCCATCCCCGCACGGGGATCATCATGGGCTCGGGCGGTCCGTCGACCAAGGCCATCGTGCGGGCGGCCGATACGGCCCGCAACCGTGCGCCCAAGAATGTCGGCCCCTTCGAGGTGCCCAAGGG
Organism: uncultured Hyphomicrobiales bacterium; assembly: GCA_964527285.1. Lineage (GTDB taxonomy): Bacteria > Pseudomonadota > Alphaproteobacteria > Rhizobiales > CAZGNQ01 > CAZGNQ01. Next base: position 9,388 of record CAZGNQ010000061.1, read on the forward strand.
GATGAGTTCGACGGCCTCGGCGACATTGTCGGTGCCCTTCAAGATCCTGGGCACCAACTACTCGATCTCTTCGGCCTGCTCGACCTCATCGCACTGCATCGGCAACGCTTCGGAGCTGATTGCGTGGGGCAAGCAGGACGTGATGTTGGCCGGCGGGTGCGAAGAACTGGATTGGACGCTGTCGGTCCTGTTCGACGGCATGAATGCCATGTCGTCGGATTTCAACGATAAGCCTGAGCGCGCCAGCAGACCCTACGACGAACACAGGGATGGCTTCGTCATTGCTGGCGGCGCGGGCGTCCTAGTCCTGGAAGAACTGGAGCACGCGAAGGCCCGTGGCGCTCCGATCATTGCAGAGGTGGTGGGCTACGGCGCGTCCTCAGATGGCGCGGATATGGTGGCGCCGTCTGGTGAAGGGGCGGTGCGCTGCATGCAGACGGCGCTTGCGACGGTCAAAGGCTCCATCGATTACATCAACCCGCATGCCACCTCGACGCCGATTGGCGATCTCAAGGAGATCGAGGCCATCCACGAGGTGTTCGGGACGGACATTCCGCCCATCAGCGGTACGAAATCGCTCACGGGTCACTCGCTTGGCGCGGCCGGTGTGCAGGAGGCCATCTACAGCTTGCTCATGATGGAGCACGGCTTCATTGCGGCCTCGGCCAATATCGAGCATCTGGATGACGCATTCGCCGACGTTCCGATCGTTCGTGAAGTGCGCGACGACGTGGACATCAAGCGGATCATGTCGAACAGCTTCGGGTTCGGCGGCACCAACGCGACGCTTGTTCTGGAAAAGTTTGAAGGCTGACAGGGTCTTCCGGCCTTGCCTGGCGCTGGCGCGCCCAGGCCCATTGGAGTGTGCAGGCACGATGGCAACCAACGATCCAGCAGTCCCCGGCCCGCTGATGGCCGGCAAGCGCGGCCTCGTGATGGGCGTCGCCAACGAGCGATCAATCGCGTGGGGCATTGCCCGCCTGCTGGCCGGCCAGGGCGCGCAACTGGCCTTCACATACCAGAACGAGGCGTTCTCGCGTCGCGTGATCCCGCTGGCTGAAAGTGTGAACGCTCCGCTCATTCTCGAATGCGACGTGGTCAACGAAGCCAGCGTGGCGGCGTGCTTTGACAGGATCGGCGCAGAGTGGGGATCGATTGATTTCGTCGTCCACGCCCTCGCCTTTTCAGACCGCAACGAACTGCGCGGACGCTACGCCGATACAAGCCGGGAAAACTTCACCAACACGATGGTGATCTCCTGCTTCTCGTTCACCGAGCTCTGCCGGCACGCCTCTGCGATCATGCCGAACGGGGGATCGCTGCTGACGCTGACCTACGGCGGCGCGACCAAAGTGGTGCCGAGCTACAATGTCATGGGCGTGGCCAAGGCCGCACTTGAGGCCAGCGTGCGCTATCTGGCGACAGACCTGGGGCCCGTCGGCATTCGGGTGAACGCGCTCTCCGCCGGGCCCATGCGGACGCTGGCCGGTGCCGGCATTTCCGATGCGCGCGTGCTGTTCAACCACCAGAACGATCACGCACCGTTGCGGCGTACGCCGACGCTGGACGAGGTGGGTGGCTCCGCTCTCTATCTGCTGAGTGACCTGGCGGGCGCGGTGACGGGTGAAGTGCATTTCGTCGACTGCGGGTACAACACGATTTTCATGCCGAGCCTGGAGGCATTGAAGGCCCAGAGCGACGACGCTTGACGGCGGCGCCAAAGTGAAGAGCGACGACGCTTGACGGCGGCGCCAAAGGCAAGAGCGACGACGCTTGAAGGCGGCGCCAAAGGCAAGAGCGGCGACGCTTGACGGCGGTGGCAAAGGGAAGGGCGTTGACGCTTGACGGCTGCGCCAAAGGGAAGAGCCACGACGCTTTGAGGCAGCTGCAAGGTAATGATCGGCCGCGTTTGAACTGAAATCGGCGTCGGCACGCCGTCCGGCCAGCACCACATGCCGGCGGCAATGCTCCAGCGTCATCTTTGATGTTGCGCAAGGCGGGCCGCCACGGCGCCTGACATCGTGGCCGCCCAATTGGACGAGCAGGCACCGCTCAGAAGCGGCGCGCTGCGCCGTTGGGTGCCCGTCGCCGGGTTCACACAGGAGGCGAACAGCCTTTCATGATCGGGATCTTTGACACCGGACATGGCGGCCTGACGATCCTTCGCGCGCTCACGGCCCGTTTTCCCGACCTGAAATTCGTCTATCTCGGGGACCACGCCAACGCGCCCTACGGCAACCGATCTGCCGATGACGTCATTGAGCGCACGCAGGCCAATGTGGAGGTGCTGTTCGGCCTTGGCTGCCGCCTGGTGATCCTGGCCTGCAACACGGCCACGGCGGTTGCCTGCCGACAGATGCAACGTGTCTGGCTGCCGGATGCGGGCTGGAGTGGCCACAATGTGTTGGGGATCGTCGCACCCACTGTGGAGGCGGCCACGCAGACGCCCTGGGCGCAACAGACCCCGGTCTACCCGCAGAAGTACAACCGTGCGACGGTCGCGATCTTCGGCACCCGCCGCACCATCGCCTCGGGCGTTTATGAGGACGAGATCCGCAAGCGGTGTCCGCTCGTCCAGGTCGTGGCGCAACCCTGCCCATCACTCGCCGGCGCCATCGAAGCCCATGAGACGGACGATGAGCTCGATGTGCGGGTGCGCGACTACGTGGCGGGGCTGATGGCGCAGCTCGGCGGCGATGCACCGGACACCGCCATCCTGGGCTGCACGCACTATCCGCTGGTTGAACAATTTTTCTCCAGGCATCTGCCGGCGACGACACGCATCCTCGCCCAGCCGGAGGCGGTGGCCCATTCGCTTGAGGATTACCTCGCGCGCCACCCGCACTACGCCGCCCCGCTTGGTGCCAGCGATCTGCCGATGCTGCTGACAACCGGTGACGCCGAGCGGATCGACGCGGCCGTACGGATCTCCATGCCGCAGTTCATTCCCGATGGTGCGCGCTTCACGCCGCTTCACGCGGTGGCGGACCGGCAGCCGGTCTGACCTCGGGCACGGCGCCGCCCCGTTTGGTCCGGCGAGCGGGATGCCCGCGAGGCGCCTTTGCCGGTCCCTTTGCTGGCGCAGCACCCGGTACCGTCGCCGGCAAGGCGCCAGGGGCATTGGCCCCATGGCGACATTCGTGGGCCGGCTTTCGGGTTTGTGTTGCGTCGCTGACCGCCGCCTTAGCGCACAACACCGTCGCCAGAAGCTGACCGTCGCGCACAATCTCAAGCGGGATGACGGCGTGGAGTTTGCGACCGTCTGGCTGCCAGAAGGCGAGCCGCATGTCGGCCGGTCGGCGCACACGCAGGCCGCGCGCTTTGACGATCACGTCGCCTGGCAGCAGGCCCGCACGCCCTGCCGGGCTGCCGCGGTCAACGTGCAGGATCCGCACGCCCATGGGGCTTGGCAATGGCGCACCGTTCGGGCCCGAGAGAGGGGCACGCACGGCGCGGTCGGCGATGGAGAAGCCCTTGCGGGCACGAATGGTGCGGTCTGCCATGGTGTCGGCCCCTTCCGGCCGTCTGGTATTCATTCCCATATCGGGGCCGTGGCCCACGATGCCAGGGGCAGCGGCCGATTGCGTCAACTCAAGGTGAATGCCGGGCCATGTCGGCGCGTGGCACGCTTGGGCCAACACTCTGGAGGGTCGGCTGCGAAGCCACTGACGGCCATGCTTGAGACGGCCAAGCCAGGGACAGACAAGCCTGCGACATAATCGTCCCAGGCCGGCCAACGCCGGTCCGCCGACCTTGCCGCACAGCCAGCTTCTCCCATACCCTGCTCACAAAACGATAACAGGGACGCCCACTGCACCGATGACCACAGCTCCAATTGCTCCGCTGGTCGATCCGTTCGACCGCCACATCACCTACCTGCGCGTCTCCGTGACGGACCGATGCGATTTCCGCTGCGTGTACTGCATGTCGGAGCACATGACGTTCCTGCCGAAGAAGGAACTGCTCACGCTGGAGGAGTTGGACCGTCTTTGTTCGGCCTTCATCGAGCGCGGCGTTCGCCGTCTGCGGATCACGGGCGGTGAGCCTCTGGTGCGCCGCAACATCATGGAGCTTTTCCGTCGGCTTGGCCGGCACCGCGAGACGGGGCTGCTGGACGAACTTCTGGTGACCACCAACGGCAGTCAGCTCACGCGTTTTGCAGAGGAGCTTTATGCTGCGGGCGTGCGGCGGGTGAACGTCTCGCTCGATACGCTTGATGCCGCCCGCTTCAGGGAGATCACGCGCTGGGGTGAGTTGGCAAAGGTGCTGGATGGCATCGACGCGGCAAAGGCGGCCGGCCTCAGCGTCAAGATCAACACCGTTGCGCTCAAGGGGGTGAATGAGCACGAAATCGAGGAGATGATGCTCTGGGCGCACGCTGCAGGCCTCGATTACACACTCATCGAAACCATGCCCCTGGGCGAGATCGATGAGGACCGGACAGACCAGTATCTGCCGCTCTCCACCGTACGTTCGAGGCTGGAAGAGAAATACGCGCTCACGCAGTCCATGCACCGCACGGGCGGGCCGGCGCGGTACTATCAGGTGGGCGAGACGGGTGGCCGGCTGGGTCTCATCACGCCCATGACGCACAACTTTTGTGAAAGCTGCAACCGTGTGCGCGTTACCTGCACCGGCCAACTTTTCATGTGCCTCGGCCAGGAGGATCAGGCGGACCTGCGCACGCCGCTGCGCGCCAGCGATGATGACGGGTTCCTGCATGCCGCCATAGAAGAGGCGATTGCACGCAAGCCGAAAGGCCATGATTTCATCATCGACCGCCGCGCCAAGAAGCCAGCCGTGGCCCGCCACATGTCCGTCACGGGGGGGTAGGCGCCGCACGGTCAGCGCCAGGGCCAAACCTCCTGTTGCTCTGATGGTTCAAGGAATGGCGCCCAAGTTGGGACCCAAGCGGGGCCCCAAGGCGTGCCGATCTCTTTTGGGCTGCAAGCTGCGGATGGCACCGTTCGGCGGTGCGCGGCCGCCGGGTGCCGCGCGTGCCAGCCCGTCACCCCCCTGCCTCACGCCAGCTTGACCCCGCGCGCCCGCTCGTGTGCAGTGCAGCACAGATTTTCGCTGAACCGCTGACATGAGCGCCGCACATGACCGATCGCCCCGATACTCCCGCCAGCCCGCAGCTGCCCGAGCGTGATCGCCCTTGGCTGTTCCGCACCTATGCCGGCCATTCCACGGCCAAGGCGTCCAACGAACTCTACAAAACCAACCTTGCCAAGGGGCAGACGGGCCTGTCGGTCGCTTTCGATCTGCCTACGCAGACAGGCTATGACGCCGACGATGCGCTGGCCCGCGGTGAGGTCGGCAAGGTGGGTGTGCCCGTCAATCACCTGGGCGATATGCGCACCCTCTTCGACGGCATTCCGCTGGAAGAGATGAACACCTCCATGACCATCAACGCC
>CAZGNQ010000062.1:0-13073 GCA_964527285.1 uncultured Hyphomicrobiales bacterium
GTCTCGCACTCCTCCTTGAAGGTCGTCTCGATGATGCCGGAGCGCCCGCCGCCGACGCCGCATGCGTAGGACAGCGCCACATCGTGCGCGTTGCCGGATGCGTCCTGGTGGATTGCGATGAGGCAGGGCACACCGCCGCCCTTCACGAATTCGCCGCGCACCGTGTGACCCGGGCCCTTGGGCGCGATCATGATCACGTCCGTCGTGGATTTCGGCTCGATCAGATTGAAGTGGACATTGAGACCATGGGCGAACGCGATCGCCGCACCTTCGCGCAGATTGTCATGGATGTGATCGCGGTAGATGTCGGCCTGAAGCTCATCCGGCGTGCACATCATGATGACGTCAGCCACCTTCGCGGCGTCGGCAACGGACTTGACCGTAAAGCCTTCGGCCTCGGCCTTCGTGGCGGAGCCGGACCCTTCCCGCAGGGCAATGATCACGTTTTCGGCGCCTGAATCGCGCAGGTTCAACGCATGGGCGTGGCCCTGGGAGCCGTAACCCACGATCACAATCGTCTTGGACTTGATCAGGCCGTTGTCGGCGTCGTGGTCATAGTAAACGCGCATGGGGTCTCCTCGGCGGTTTCGTTCGCCGGAAGTCACGTCCGGACGAAGTCGGTTGATCGGCGTTGGTTGGATGATGAGCGAGCGACCGGAGCGTGATGGCGGAATATGCCCGGTCACCCCGGCCTTCCGTGAGCGCCGGGATTAGCGGCTTCCACGGTCGGGACGCAAGGCCCGAAGCTCACAGAGGGCCTCATGGGCCGTGCCTGGCCTGCGATGCCCACGCGGCGCAAACGCTGGCAGCCAACGGCCGGAGCCAAAATCCACGAAGAAACGTGCGCCGGCGCGGTCTCACGCAAGGTCTGCACACGTGCTCTCGTGAAGCGCAACTGAGGTTTGGTGGCCATCCGCTGCGGGTGCCTGCCCGGCCCGACGCCTGGCGGCCCTTGGCGGACGGGCCCGCACGCCTCGCTCCCGGAGCATCTCTATCGGTGGCGAAGTAACCCTTGCCGAAAATAGCGCATTCAGGACTTGTTTGCGTGTGTTAACGCAAGCTTAATCGCAATCTCGCTACATTCACCCCGCACATCCTGAAAAGGAGGCTGCGGGGACGTTCGATGAGGTTGATGATGTTGCAACGTGTACTTGCGATCGCCGCGATGTGTTTCGTGGTCTCGACCGCCAACGCCATGGCCCGCGATTTGGCAGGCACCTGGCTCGTCGAAGATCAAACGGCAATCGTTGAGATCTACTCCTGCGATGAAAAAAAGACCGTCAAGAATTCGGTCGTTCCGTTGGAAGAGCTGTGCCTGCGTACCGCCGACGGGCTCAGTTCAAGCAAAAACAACTGGTGTGGCCGCGTGATCGAGGTGACCCCGCTCGGCCAGCGCGAAGCGCGCAGCAGTGGCATCGACCCGGAAACTTACGACGCACTGCCCATCCTGTGTGTCGACAAGCGCCGTCGCGCGGGTGAACTTTATTCGGTGAAAGGCCAGGGCCTTTTTGGCAATCACCACCGCATTCAGGTGCGCTCTTTCAACGTGCTGAACCCCAACGCCGTTCAGTTCGAATTCTGCATCTGGGCCGGCTGCAAAGCACAGGTCTGGCGTCGCCAGGCGCCATCGCGCGAAGCCGCATCGCGATAGGCCTCCCTGCGGGGCTTGGGCAGCCTCCCTGCGGGGCATGGGCAGCGGCGACCGAAACCGGGAGCCGTTGTACCATGGCTGAGGACGAGACATCCGGACTGCCAGCGCGCACAGGGCGTATTACAAAAACCGACGCTAAGCGCCGCAAAAGCGGCCGGCAAAAGCGCGAGGAATTGCGCGCCCGACGCATTGAAAAGGCGCGGGCCAATGTTCAGTCCGCCGAAGACGCCTGCGTGAGGCCAGAGCTCTGGGGCAATCGCCCGTTTCCACGCGATAGCATCCCGGCTGATCAAAACGCTCTGCTGCACGACAACACTTACAGTCCTCGCCCGCTGTTCTATATCGATCTGACCTTCCATTGTGCAGATTGTGGCCAGGAACAGCTTTGGACAGCGCGGGCGCAGAAATGGTGGTACGAGATCGCCAAGGGCAAGATCGGCTCCCGGGCGAAGTACTGCCGACCCTGCCGGCGAAAGCGTCAGGCCCTGCGCGCAATGGCGCGCATCCGCCATTATGAGGGACTGGTCGGCAAGTATGGCCACGCGGAAGCCGCGCGACGGTTGCGCATGGCGCCGCTCACTCTCGACCAGGCGCTCAAGGTCGAACATGGGCGCATTGCGCGCGCGCAGGCCGCGGCCCGGCGCCATACGCTGGCGGGCGAGCAGCGGCCCAAGATGCGGAAAAACCGAGGCAATCACGAAGACTGAATGCGCGATGGCCGCTTGGGCTGGCGCCGTCAGCGCTGGCTCGGGCCGCCGGGCAGACCAGGGCACGCGATGCGCTCCCACAGCGCCCACTGTCCTGCCGCCGCCACTTCGCGCGCAGCGCAGACCGGACTGCTGCTGATGGCTGGCGGAACGCCGCTGCCATCATGGCGCACAAAAACGTAGCGGTAGCGGTACGCCTCGTCCCGGGCCCAGTCGAACCCGTTTTTCTGCCAGGCAAATTCCTCACCGGCGGCCGGAGTCGCATCGGTGCGATAACGCACGACCGCGGGGTGAAAAACTGCAAAGTTGAAGTCGACCAATCCAGATTTGTCGGCTTGATAATAGGCGCCGAAATGCAGGTAGGCGTTTGCGTTGCCGTAAGCGCTGGCCCTGTCCTCGATCACGGCGAGAGCCCTTTCTCGGGGCTCAGCTGCGGCCAGAACGGTTTCGAAATCGCGCGCCTCCTTACCAAAGCCCACGATCTTGACCGCGTGCACAGCGAGGCTGATCACCACCACGGTCAGGATCAGCGCTGCGCCGCCGCGCTCACGCGCCAGTGTGTCACCGGTTTGCGCGTCTGCCCGGCGCGGAACAAAAACAAGCGCCCAGAGTGGCAAAAAATAGAGCGCAAAACGCGCATCGACATAGGCCGTGGCAAAAATGAAATGGGGCACGAACAGCAGGATCGCCATCAAGGCGGCAAACGGAATAAGCCCGTGTCGGTTGATCGGCAAGCGCATGAGCATGGGAGCTGCCGCCAGCAGGATCGTGAGGACGTGATGGATCCGGTCACCGGGAAAGGCGCCCTGGACATGCAGCCAGATTGTATGGCTGAGGCGCGTGATGGGCGTATGGCCAAACCCAATTCCGGACAATTCCGCCGGTGCCTCCAGCGTGCGGCTGATGAGGAAAAAGCCGATGCAAACGCTCGCCAGCACCATGAACGGCCAGCTTGCCTGCACGAATTGGAAAACGGAACGGACATGGATCAGCCGCAGGCGCAAGACCAGAAGGCCGCCCACCAGCCCTGCGAACAGAAAGGCAAGGCCGTGGCCAAACAGCAGAACCGTGCCAAGCCCGGCAATCCAGGCGCCAGCATGGGCGTCGCGGCCAAGGGCATGGCGGTAGGAAAAGCGCATCACTTGAATGGCCAGCGGTGCGGCGACCATGAAGGTGAGAAACCCCCAATGGAACGCAAAGCTGAAGAAGGCCGGCAGGAACAGCCAGTCGAGCCGAGGATCACCGCCCAGCTCTTTGCGAAACTGAATGCACGAAAAAACGAATGCGCCGTAGGCAAGTGTAAAGACCACAATCAGCGCATCATCCGGCGCCATGGCAAAGGACAGCGGCAGCGCCAGGCCATAGCCGATCAGATAAGGCGTGAAGAGGTTGAGCCGGACGAATTCGCCCCATGGCGACGTGCCCAGCAGCATGTCGCGCCATAACCCGACCTGTGCAGCGTGTTGCGGCAGGTCGATCATCGGCAGACGCGGAGCCATCCAGAAGATCAGCGCCGTCGCAACGGCAAGCAGCGTGAACAAACGCCGGTTTTGAGCGGCCGCGGCCAGGGCATCGATCGAACGGGTCCACGCCTGCGCGACGTTCGTTGCGTCGCCGGACAGTGTGCCACCGGTGTCGGACACGACACCATTCTCTGCGGCTGACGTTGCGCCGCGTGGTGCGGCCCGGCCCAAGGCCTCACCAAGGAGCGTCGTCAAGGTCGCAGACCAGCGAACCGCATTGCCTGCGCCCGCCTGGACCATCGCCCCAAGCCATCGACCGGAAGACATCGCCTTGTCAGCATGGCGCATGGATCGCCTCCTCACTCCAAGCTCTGGGATTTCAATCCGGCGCTCTGGATGCTCGGACTGCGGCGCCGGCATCACCGCCCCGCCCTCAAGCCGATGACCGGGCGTCCGGCGTCGCCCCAAACAACGCGGCATGGATGCAGCGACGCGTCACCACGCCTGCTACCGATCTGAATGCTTCGCAGCGGATGCGATGTCCGGCCGGACCAGGATACGCGACACTCATTCCTTAAGCCGGACATCGCGATCGCCATGGTGCGGGTGAATGGTGAATATGGCGTTAGAGCCGATCGACCCCCGCCGCATTCATCCGATCGCGCTTTCGGCCGTCGGAACGGACAATCGCACGCGTGGGTGCGAAAGCGGACGGGTCTTAGCGCTCCGTTAGCAGATGCCACGCTACGTTCGTGCCAACAGCGCAGCAGGGCCCGGCAAGGCGGGCTCTGCCGGCGCAATCAACAAGGCCGATGGCATGTCTGCTCTTTCATACGCGGCAATGGGGCTCGTCGTTTGCGGCAACGTGCTCGGCAACATCTTTCTCAAGATCGGTGCGACCACTGAACCGGAGCGAGCCGTGTTTTTCGGCATGTTCGGTTGGCAGACCATCATGGGGATTGGTTGTTTTGCCGGTGCAGTGCTTTGCTATGCGTTCGCCTTGCGCGTGCTTCCACTCCACCTGGCGCAATCGATTGCAGCGCTCCAGTTCGTGGGCGCTGTAACAGCGGCATACATTATATTCGGTGAGCCGATCGACGAGATGAAATGGATTGGCATTCTGATGATTTGCGGCGGGCTGGTTCTGGTGGCCAACTGACGCGAATGGCGCGAGGGTGAAAGCAGTGGAAGCGAAGTACGACAACGCCTTTTTCGAGTATGCAGCCACGTCCTCCACATACGCCGCAGGCGTCGTGACGGCGCTTCTGGCGCCATTGCTGAAGGTTGAAAGCGTTCTGGATGTCGGTTGCGCGTCAGGGACGTGGCTGAACGCGTGGTCGAAAACTGGTGTTGGCGATATACATGGTGTCGACGGCGATTACCTGGACATCAATCTGCTCGAAATCGCCCGCACCCATTTCACACCGACAGACCTCAACAGCGCATTCGACCTTGATCGCAAGTTCGACCTCGTCCAGTCGCTGGAGGTGGGCGAGCACATTCAGCCGGAGAGTTCCGAAGCATTCATCGACAGCATTGCCCGGCATGCATCCCGCTTTGTGCTTTTTTCCGCTGCACCGCCCGGGCAAGGCGGCGAATATCATGTGAACGAGCGTGATTATGATTTCTGGCGCGCGGGGCTTGGGAAACACGATTACGTGGCGGTCGATGCTGTGCGTCCAGCCATCATCGGCGATGCCCGCATTTCATACTGGTACCGCTACAATATGTTTCTTTATGTGCACGAGAGCGCCGTCGACAGCATCGATGCCTCATTGCGCCAACATATCGTACCGGATGACCAACCGTTGAGTGATGTATCGCCGGCGATCTTCAAGCTGCGGAAATCAGTCGTTCGCCAGTTGCCGATTGGTGTGCAGAACAGCGTTGCCCGCATCAAGGCACAGGTGCTGCCGACGGGACGCTTCTGATAAGTGTGGGATTTTCATCGCAATGAAATGCGCACGTCGGCGGCCACGTTTCGCGAACCGCCGGCATAGCCACGCCGTCGCGGTGCCATCGCGCCACGGGTCACGCCTTCGGCGGCATGCCCTCAGCACCGCGCGAGATGGCAGCGACCCCCGTGCGGCACACTTCCACCAGCCCGAGCGGTTTCATCAGAACGATGAACTGCTCAATTTTTGAGATCCGACCCGTGATCTCGAACACGAAGTGCTCGATTGACGCATCGACCACCTGCGCACGGAATGCCTCCGCCAGGCGCAGTGCTTCGACACGCATATCGCCAGTGCCGCGCACCTTCACGAGAGCCAATTCCCGCTCCATCGGCTTTTCCTGCCCCTGGGCATGGGCAATGCGCGTCAGGTCATCGACGCTGTGGACGGGCACCAGCCGCTCCAACTGATGGTGGATCTGATCCAGCATCGCGGGCGTTGCCGTCGTCACGATGGTAATGCGCGAGACATGAGCCTCGTGGCTGACCTCCGAAACGGTCAGACTGTCGATGTTGTAACCGCGCCCGGAAAACAGTCCGATGACTCGCGCCAGAACGCCCGGTTCATTGTCGACAAGGATCGACAGCGTGTGCGTTTCGGGCTTCTCGCTGGAGATTTGCGCGGGGTAATGTGTGGAGCTCATCGACGGCGACCTTCGCGGTGGGCGCCAAGCACTGGCAGACCGCGCGCGGGTTGCCAAGGGATGGCCGACGTCATTCAACCGATAGTCCACCCGCAGTGACGGCTGAAAAGGGCGCTGCCCACCGGCTCCCTGCCAAGCCATCGCCCGTGCTCGTGCTTGTGCCTGTCGATCAGCCGGTCACGAACGTCTCCACCACGGTCAACCCTTCCTCGTATGCCGGGATGCGCCAAGGCTCCTGAAACGCTTGTGTCTTCCACGCCTGAAAACTCGGATGAGCCAGCACGGCGTCCATATAGGCGCGCACCGGTCCGGGCACGTCGAACTGATAGGTGTCCAGACGGGTGACCACTGGTGCGTACATGGCGTCGGCGGCGCTGAAGGCGCCAAACAGAAATGGCCCTGCGGCGGTCCCGTCAGCACGTTGCCCAAAACTGTCGCGCGCCTCGCTCACCAGCATGCAGATCCGCGCCACATTCTTCTCCACCGCCGCATCGCGGGCCTGGGGCGCGAACCGCTTACCCAGGTTCATGGGGCACGCTGCGCGCAAAGCGCCGAAACCACCCGCCATCTCCGCACTGATGGAGAGGGCCATCGCCCGCGCGTCGCGTTCTTGCGGCCAGATCGCCCGGTCGGGATAGTACTCCGCCAGATAGTGGATGATCGCCAGCGCCTCCCAGACCTTCACACCGTCATGCTCAAGCACCGGCAGCAGGCCGGTCGGCGAAACGGCGGCAATGCGCGCCTCGCTGTCTGGCTGACGCAGGGGAATGACCGTTTGCGAAAAGGCAATGTCGAACGCGTGCAGCACGAGCCAGGGCCGGAGAGACCAGGACGAATACAACTGATTGGCAAGCGTGATGTGCATGTGGTGCTCCTGCCCCGTGGCGGCCCGCGCCGGACCGGCGCGCAACCAGAGTGCCAAGCCGCCGGGCGGCCGTGCGCAACTTCATCTCCTGTTTCCATTTCTCACTCAAGCTTGGGGCAGAGGAGATCTGGAAATGAGCATTAGTTCAACAGCTTGGTCGGCGGCACCGCTGGCACCCCATGTCGCTTTCGCGTCCGCATCCGTCTCTCTTGATGCCCTGACGAAAGTCCGCCGTCAGACGCCCGCCGTGGCGCGCCTTGTTGCAACACTGGCGACGCGTTCACGCCTCCAGGCGCAGCGCCCGGCGCAAAGCACGGCCGTCGCCGGCCCGCTTGAGCCACGCGAGAGGGCCGCCAGCCCGCGGGCTGCCCAGCGCTACTCGGTGGAAGGCGTGGCTGAGGTGATCGCGCTTGACTTGATCTGACGGCCAACCGCCCGTTCAGGCCCCTGCCGGGCACTCCTGCCGCCGGCTCAACTCGTTGCCCGCCCTTTGCGTTGGCAGGTCTTTACGTTGGCAGCCCTTCAAATTGGCGGGTCTTCACGTCTTGCCGGTCATGTCCTCCAGGACCTGCACATCCGGCTGTCCCGCGATCAGGCCGGGCGCATCGGCGTCGACCTGCGGGGCCTCCTGGCGGCGTTGGGCACTGCCCTCCGCCTCGGTTGCCTGGCGGTCCGCCTCCTGCTTGCGCACCAGACGTTGGCCCTCGGCCTCATTTAGAACGATGAGCAACGGCGTCAGTCCTTCGGTGTCAGTCAGCCGGAAAACCTCCATATCCATGGACGCCTTTTCACTCCATCCGGCAATGACCAACGCACGGCGCGATTTCGAGAACAGCCCATGGTTCCGGATCTTCTCGTCCTCTTTCACACGGCTGTAGCTCTCGCGTTTTTCATCATCGGCCGCGCGCTCCAGTTCCTTCTTGCTCAAGGGCCGGATCAGATCGAGATCGTCGAGCACACCGGCAAGCTGGTTCATGGCCAGCGCCCGTTGCGCCTCTTCACGGTCCTTCGTGTCGCAACTGTAGAGGTTCGGGATCACAAAATAAGACGAGCCGGCGTGGTAGACGAAATGCTGGCGGATCCAGTCAAAGTCCGGCGGATGCTTTTCCGGCAGGATTGTCCCGTCAGACAATTTCACCGCGCCATCGGGGAGCAGCTCTCCCGTTCTGTCATCCAGCGCGGCGTTGCGGTGGAACGTGGCCCGCCGATGAGCCAGCTGCGCACGCGCCATGGCGGTGTTGATCGCCCCGGCAATGAGCTGGATGACACGCCCCTCAGGGATGCGCAGATGGCTTTTTGTCTTTTCAAGTGCGTCGCGCTGAACGGCGGCACGCGGTGGGTTGAGCGCCGTGAGCGCAAACAGACCGAGATCGATCCCCAGCGTCGCCAATAGCGCGATGAGATCGCGGCCCGTCAGCGCCGCGCCAGCCTGGCCGGCGTTCCCTGCTTCGCCCGTCAGTGCAGCAAACCCCGAAGCGAGCATGCCACCCAGCCCGGTCCAGAGGTTCTTCACCGCGTTGGCGACGCCGGCTGGTCCTTCGTTAAACTGCGCGGGCGGGAGATCGATGTTGACGGGCTGTCCGGCCTGGTCGGCCGCCTGTCGCAAGCGCTGCGCCAGCGTTGGGTCATAGCAGGAAAAACCCTCCTCACCCGGACGTACGGAGACCGCGCTCGCCAACGCGTTCATCTCAATGGCCGTTGACTTGCCAAGCGCGTTGCTGCGGGCCGCAATCGAGTTGGCGCTGGATCGAATGCCCGTCGCCAGACGCTCAAATTCCCTCTGGCGCTCCAAGGTGCTGCCCGCGCTCAGCCGCGTGGCCGTCTCGCGCAGTTGCGTCACGTCACGTTGCACAGGCTCAAGCCAGTTGGTCACAACGCCCTGGCGCAGCGACGCGATGGAATCGCGCACACTGAGGCGCGCATTGTAGAGCCGACCGCGACCTGCGCCCGAAGCCACGCCACAACTGCCGCCGCTGGTCTCCTCGCGTCGCATTTGGCCGTCCGACCAGCTCACGACGCTGTCGAGTTGCACCTTCACGGCATCGAGGCGCGCGGAGACAACGGCGGCGGTTTCGCGCGCATCCTCCTGCAACGCACCCAGCCCTGCGCGGGTCGCCTCCTCGCCGGCGATCAGGCTCCACCAGAAACCATAGCCAAAGCCGATCGACCACAGCGCCAGGAAGATATAGAGCGGCAGTGTGATGGCGCGCGCGGTGAACGTCTGCTTGATGCGAAACGCTTCGCGCAGCGCCAGCCACATGAGGAACGTGAGCGCCACGACGATCGCAATCACCAGCATTTCGCTGGAAACCGACAGCCCGCCGATCTCGCGCAATTGCGACGACGCGCCCGTCTGCACACCAACGATAAAGTCGCTCATTCCCGACCAGGTGGCGTAGCCGGAGATGACGAGGAGCATGAGCGACGCCACGCCGATGAGGGCATTGCGGCCGAACAGGTAGTCGATCACGCGACCCCAGCCCGTCATCTGTGTTTGCTGCTCAACCATGTCGCTCCCCGCAATGCCGATCTTGGCCGCGCCGCTCGTCCGCGCGCAGCTTCGACGCGGGGCGACCCTAGCACCTGGATTTGACAGCGGAATTGCCGACTTGGCTCGGCGGGCCGGAAATCCCGGCACCATGGCGCGCCGGAGACAAGAACGGCCCGCGATGGCCGGGCCTCTGCGGGACCCCGAGATACGCGCGAGAGCAAGCCGCTTGGCCCGAGATGGCCTCAAGCGGCGGCGGGCGCTCCTGATATTTCCTGGGCACGGCGCGCAATGACCACCTCGTGCAGGTGCCAAAGCGCAGCCATCAGAACGATGAGCGCACCGAATTGGTGGGCAAGCCCAAGACCGATGGGCACCTGCGCGAGCAGGGTTGCAATGCCGATGGCCATTTGCCCGATGACGGTTGCCAGCACGATGGCACCCGTTGACCGCAGCCTGAACGCCGGATCGCCATCCGAACCGGACACGCTGCCCAGCGCGGCGGCAGACCAACCGGCCGCGAAACGCCACGTTGCCACCGCGTGCACTGCGACCCAGGCAAAAAGCACGTAGGCGCCAAACCTGTGGTTGAATTGCACGGTCATGGCGTTCTCAAACGCGTTGATCCACCACGGGCTCATCACGCCGAGGCCAGCCGGCACCACTGCCCCGTTCATCAGTGGCCACGTGTTGTAGGCAAGCCCTGCCCGCATGCCGGCCACCAGCGCCCCCAGCAGCGTCTGCGCGAACACCAGTGCCACAAGGCCCACCGCAGACCACAACAGCCAGCCCGGCACGGGCATATGCCATCGCGATCGCGCGCCCCCATCAAAACGGCGTCGGCCGGGATCAAAACCGTCACGCCCGATGGCAATCGCCGTCCAGAAGATGAAACCAAAGAGGAACACAGCCAAGCCGAGGTGCGCTGCCAGCCTGTATTGACTGACGTCCAGCCGCTCGCTCAGCCCCGACTGGACCATGTACCAACCGAGAAAACCCTGAAGACCGCCGAGCGCGAGCATGGTCACCAGCCGCAGTTTCAGGCCGGCGGGAATCCAGCCCGCCACCCAGAACACAGCCAGTGGAACAGCAAACGCCAACCCGATGAACCGGCCAAGCTGGCGGTGCCCCCACTCCCACCAGTAGATGAACTGGAACTCCGCCATGCTCATCCCGCGGTTCTGGAACTGGTACTCCGGGATCTGGCGGTACTTTTCGAGTGCCACCTCCCAATCGGCCGCCGACAATGGCGGGATTGCCCCCAGGAGGGGCTTCCACTCGGTGATCGACAGGCCACTATCCGTCAGCCGCGTCGCACCGCCCACCACAACCATGAGCGCAATCAGCGCGCAGACGATAAACAGCCACGCGCGCACGGCCAAAGGGCGTGTCGCGGCCGAAGTGCCGGTGCGATCGGCGGTCGCCCCTCGGGGTGAAAGCGTGGTGGGGTCGGAGTAGGAAGCGAGGCTCATTCGGGTTGTCCGGTCCGGTCAGCAAGGCGGTCGTGCGCAGTCGCCGCGAACACGTGCGCTGAATGCCGGCTCAGGACAACGCGCCCGATGATCGCGCAGCCGGCTTTAAACCAAAGCGCCCCTGCGGCGTATCGAAGACACATGCTTCTTCATTCACGTCCCAGCACATCGAGGGGTCCATCCATGACCATGCGCACCCGCAAACTGATCGGCACGTTCGCCATGCTGGCGTTGCTGTTCGTCTACTCCATGATCGCCATGACCATTGGCGTTGCGATCCTGCCGGACGCGGCCTGGTACGCTGAACTCGCCTACTATTTCGTGGCCGGGCTTGCCTGGGTGCCGCTGGCCGGCATGCTGATCAACTGGATGTCCAAGCCCGACCCTGAGCCTGAGGTCTGACGGATCGGCGGTTCTCTGAGGCCCAGCGCCAAACCGGCTCAGTTGCCGAGGCGCACCGCGTCCGTGCTGTAGGTGTTGGCGGAGGAATAATCGAGGCTGTTCAGGAACGCGTTTGCGCCGACGCTGATGACGACGATGGCCAGGAGTGCCGCGAGAAAGGCTTTCATCCGTCAGTCTCCGGTAGCTGTGGCAGTGGGCGGTCCGCTGCGGACTGTGACCTCCTTGAGATAGGCGATCAAGTCGTCGCGGTCGCTCTGCTTGGCGATGCGTTGCATGGGCATTTTTGAGCCCGGCGTATAATGATCCGGCCCGAGGTCGAACAGCTTGTCCAGTGTCGCCGGGCTCCAGACGATCTGCGAACCTTCAAGTGCGTCGGAGTAGGTGTACCCAGCCAGCGTGCCCGCCCGCCGGCCGAAGACACCGTGCAATGTCGGCCCCGCACGCCGCTTCCCATCCGGGGTCAGCGTGTGACAGACGGAGCACTTGCGTGCGAACTGG
This sequence comes from uncultured Hyphomicrobiales bacterium, assembly GCA_964527285.1. Classification (GTDB taxonomy): domain Bacteria; phylum Pseudomonadota; class Alphaproteobacteria; order Rhizobiales; family CAZGNQ01; genus CAZGNQ01. The sequence goes on from CAZGNQ010000062.1 coordinate 12,145, forward strand.
CGCTCCCCGTTCGACACCTGTGTGGGATCAACCTGGAAGCGGCGCTGGGAAGCTGGCGGCAGTTTCGGCAACTCTGGCGCCTCGATGGGCCACACCGCGACGTCATCATCCAGCCCGCCCGCCAGCAGTGTGTCATTGTTGCGAAACGCCAGTGCCCAGATGGGGCCACGCGTGGCCGCTTTGAAGTCGCGGTCCAGCGTCCAGTCCGCAACGGAGATGACCGAGATGTAGCCCTGGCCATCACCGTAGGCGAGTTTTTCGCCGCCCGGTGAGAGGGCCATCGCCAGGATGGGGCGCCGCTCGCCGCCGAAGGTCGCCAACTCCTTGCCCGTTGACGGGTCCATCACGCGCACGACGCCATCCGTGGCACCGTAGGCGAGCCACGCGTCATCGGGGCCAACGATGAGCTTGTTCACGCCGAAACCGTGGCGCGCCTCCACCCGGATCTGCTGACGGTCGGACAGGCGCCAGACGCGCACCGTGCCGTCGGCGGAGGCGGAGTAGAGCCGCTCACCGTCACGCGAGAACGCAACCGCATTGACCGCGCCGCGATGGCCCTTGAGGAAGGGATCGGCGTCATCGGTGTCGGTGCGCTCAAGCGCAGGCCCAATTCCGGGGTCAGGCGCCGCCAACCGCCAGAGCCCAACAGCCCCGTCCCAACCCGCCGTAGCGATCAGGCCCGTTCCTCCGGGCTGCACCGCCACATCCATCACCTTGCCCTGATGCCGGCCGACGGTCTCACCCGCCGCCTCGCCCAGTATGCTGCCACTGCGCACGTGAAAATCGTCGCCAACGCTGACCACGCCCTGAGGGGCGATCATGATCGCAGCGTTCGCGGCAGCATCGTGCCATTCCAGCCATGCGACATGCTTGAGGTTGTCCGCCCGCCACACGCCGACGGAGTTGTCAAAACTGGCCGTGAGGAGCCA
>CAZGNQ010000062.1:13173-14776 GCA_964527285.1 uncultured Hyphomicrobiales bacterium
GGTTGTCCGCCCGCCACACGCCGACGGAGTTGTCAAAACTGGCCGTGAGGAGCCACCGCCCGTCAGCACTTGCTGAGATGCCACGCACCGGACCACCATGGCCCTTGAGCTTGCGCACCGCCGGTGTTTCGGCGCTCGCGCTCAACACCGGCATCGTGGCGAACAAAGCGGCCGCACCGGCAACCGCCAGCATCCAAGCGCCAAGGGCGTATCTTAAGCGTCCGGCCAGGCACATCGTGGCAGGGCTCTATTCGGCGGCGGCGGGGGCAGGGGAGGCCCCGTGGCCCTGGTCGCCGCCATGACCACCGCCATGGCCACCGCGCTTATGCACGGGCTCGCCCGTTACGTCCGCGACCCACAGATTGTGGTGCTCTCGCGCCCAGTTGAGGTCAACCTCGCCCGAACCCATCGCATCGAATGCCCCCTGCATGCCGACCGAGCCGATGTAGATGTGCGCCACGATGATGATCATCATCACGAGGGAGACGATCGTGTGCCAGATGGTCTGATACTGCATCTCCTGCATGGGCGTGACGTTCGCATTGAGGTTCATCGGCGCGCCCACCGCCGCGGTTACGTCATTGATGATCGCAAACGTCTTGCCCATCATGGCCGTCTCGAACGGGAAAAGCAGGGCGTAACCGGAGGCCACCAGGGAGCTGCCGCCCAGGATGGTTGACCAGAAGATCAGCTTTTGGCCGGCGTTGAACTTCTTGGAGTCCGGGTGGACGTTCCGGCTGAACAGCCCGCCCCCCTTGAGCAGCCACTGGATATCGCGTGGGCTGGGAATATTGTGACGCACCCACATCACGAACACGAGGACCAGCGAGGCAGCAAAGGCCCACGCCACGTTGTTGTGGATCCATTTGCCCGCAATCGAGATCTGCGAGAACACCTCGGGCCCGGTCACGGGCAAAAGGAAATATCGCCCGTAGGACACATTCAGGCCGGTGATCGCCAGCAGGATGAAACTGACGGCGAGCAGCCAATGGCCGAAGCGCTCAATGGCCGTAAAGCGCAGGATACGCTCGGCCGAAGGGCCCGCGTCGATCATGATCCGCCCGCGCAGCAGGAAGAACAGTGCCAGAAGGCCGACGATGCCGGCCAGACCGTAGACACCGTAAGTGGCCAGCGGGCCGTTGCGCAGTGCGCGCCAGTTGTCGCCTTCCGACTGCACCAGCACGGCGGCCTGCTTGTTGGGGATCGAAACGGTAGCATCGAAATTCGGTACCTCCTGCCCGCGCACATAGCGCCACAGGTCCGCATCTGAATTGATGCCGAGTGTGCCGCCCGGCACGCCACCGTCGGTGGGGTCCGCAATCGCGATGCCGCCCGAAGCGCCGGCGGGTGCGGCGTTGCGCGCCGCGTCGTTCTGCAACCCTGCGGGAAGGCCCGCGCCTGGCGCACCGGGGCTGGCATTCTGCACAGCGCCGGCCGGTGGGCGCACGCTCGATTGCGCGTTGCCGTCAGTGGGCGGGTAGGAGAGGAAAACGCCAAGCATGCTGATGGCGAAGACGATCTGCGCTGTGATCAGCGCGGACCAGGCAACCATCCGGCGGCGGCGCACGGGCTTCGGCAACGCGCGGGCCGATGCAGCAATCCA
>CAZGNQ010000063.1:0-1805 GCA_964527285.1 uncultured Hyphomicrobiales bacterium
GATTGCGGCGGCAGGAGGCCATAATCTATTAATGACAGGTCCACCCGGCTCAGGAAAATCGATGCTGGCAGCCCGTCTGCCCGGTCTTTTACCGGACCTGCTGCCACGTGAATTGCTTGAAGTGAGTATGGTTCGCTCCCTTGCGGGAGAATTGACGGAAGCAGGCCTCGGAGTGGAGCGTCCATTCCGTGCGCCGCACCATTCAGCGTCAATGGCCGCATTGTGCGGCGGCGGAACGCGTCCGCGTCCCGGAGAGGTGGCATTGGCGCACCGTGGGGTCCTGTTCCTCGACGAGTTGCCCGAATTCCAACCGAACGTATTGGACGCCCTTCGTCAGCCGTTGGAAACGCGCGCCATCGCCGTAGCGCGGGCAAACCATCGCATTGAGTATCCTGCCGATTTTCAACTTATTGCGGCAATGAACCCGTGCAAGTGTGGGCAGTGGGCCCCGGGGATGACGTGCCGGGCTGGGCGCGCGTGCCGCGATCGATACATCGCGCGATTGTCCGGACCTTTGCTTGATCGCATGGACCTGACCATTGCTGTGTCGGCGCTAAGCATCAAAGAACTGCAGTCTCGCACGCCTTCAGAAACAAGCTCTGACGTCAGGCGACGGGTGAGCGAGGCCCGCGACCTCCAACTTAAGCGCTATCAGGCTCTCCAATCCGGCGGCGATCCCTCGAAGCTTGCGGGCGCCACGAATGCGTCGATCTCACAGGCGGTACTGGAACGGATCCATGCGGCGGATGACGCGGCACTCGACTTGCTGCGCCGCGGCGCCGAACGCTTCGCTCTGACCGCGCGGGGGTATCATCGCTGCCTGCGGGTTGCCCGAACAATTGCTGACCTGGAACGATCGCCCAGGATCCAGCGGCACCACGTGGCCGAGGCGCTCGGTTATCGATCCAACGCTCATCTGGGGCCTGAAGCGCCGGCCACCTGGGGCCGGAACGCGCGTGACGAGCAGAGAGAAGCTGAGGTCGCCGCCTGAACGAATTGGGCGCGGCGTTGCCGCCTGGCGCAACGCAAGAGGGGTCGCGTCCACAGGTTGGGCCGCATCGATCGGCTGATGCCATATCTGCGCCACGATGTTTCCCGAGCGGCGGGGGCCAACGGCGTGACCGTGTTGACTGTGCCGTCCGCGCGCTCGTGGTGTCCGGCGGTGACAGAGAGGCCCGTGTCCGCCAGGGTCGGTCCGTGGGAACGGTCGTGCTTGCAGCAGTGGGCGTCGGATCGAGCGGGCGGGCCGGGGGGCTCGCATCGACGGACCGCGAGCGGGCTCGGGCCGCATACTGCAATTCTCGCCGATGCGAGGTTGCATGTGCTACACCCCCGCCGTTGAGGGCATCGAGGCGACGCACGGCGGTGTTTGCGGGTGACGCCGCAGGCCGACCGCTCTGCACCTCTGGTGCGACTTGTGATTGTGGCCCAACACCGTGGCTTGCGCCCTTCCAAGGGAACTTGGTGCGGAGCCCGGGTGCGCATCTGTGGGGGATATGATTTGAGCGTGCGCACCGCAGCAGCATTAGTCGGCTTTCTTCTCATCGGCATTTGGGCCGAAAGCTCGGCCATGGCTCAAGACGCGTCCGGAGTGATCAAGCCCGCGACGGCTGCCTCGCCTGCGGATGTCCAGAACACCGAGGGCGAGCGGGCACCTGACGCTGGGGGCGCGCTGTTATCAGGAGATCAATCTCCTGGCGTGCCTGTCGACAATGGATCTGCGACCAACGGTCAGGCTGTAGATCCTAATTCCAGCGATGCGATCGATCTAGATGCGCCGCTCAGCAACGACGCGCCGGCGGTGG